>JANPMR010000424.1:0-2372 GCA_031427055.1 Rubrivivax sp. | reverse complement strand
TTGCTGCGCTTGTCGAACAGCGCCGTGTCGTACTCGTCGGCCTCGATCACGAAGGGCGAGCCCGCGCCGCCCAGGCGCGCCGAGATGCCAAAGTTGAGCGGCACGCCGCCGACCAGGAAGCCCGGCTGCTGGCCAGCCTGGTCGAGGATCCAGGCCAGCATGGCCGTGGTCGTGGTCTTGCCGTGCGTGCCGGCAACGGCCAGCACATGGCGGCCCTGCAGCAGGTGATCGGCCAGCCACTGCGGGCCGCTGGTGAAGGGCGCGCCGGCGTCAAGGATGGCCTCCATCAGCGGGTTGCCGCGCTTGATGTTGTTGCCGATGACGAACATGTCGGGCGAGACCGCCAACTGAGCGGCGTCGTAGTTCGCGACGAGATCGATGCCCAGCGCGCGCAGCTGGTCGCTCATGGGTGGGTAGACGGCCTCGTCGCAGCCCGTGACCTGATGGCCGGCCTCGCGGGCCAGCACGGCAAGGCCGCCCATGAAAGTGCCGCAGATGCCGAGGATGTGAAGGTGCATGGCGGCGATTCTAGGGACACCGCTCGCCCGCGGACGCGAGCGCAGACTTGCCGCTGCAATAGAGTGGTGCCATGCAGAGCACTGGTTTCACCGGCCTGGCCTGGGTGTCCACCCACCCTTGGCTGTACCCGATGCTGGAGGCCTTGCATGTGGTCGGCGTGGCGCTGCTCCTTGGCAGCCTGGTGTTGCTGGAACTGCGCGTGTGGGGCCGCAGCGAGGCCTTGCCGATGGCCGCCCTGGCGCGGCTGGCGCTGCCGGTCAGCTTGTGCGGCTTTGCGCTGCTGGCGACGACGGGGCTGTTGATGTTTGGCTCTGCGCCTGACGAACTGCTCAGCAATCGCTTCTTCCTGGCCAAGATGGGGCTTGTCACGCTGGCGGGCTTCAACGCGCTGCTCTTCCACGCGCGCCGTGGTCTCGAACGGATGGACAGGCTGGCGCGTGCCCAGACCCTGTTGTCGCTGGGGCTGTGGGTCGCGGTCATCATCTGCGGTCGCTGGATCGCCTACGCCTGAACGTCTGAAAGAGCCTCCACATGCACCGTCGTACCTTGTTGGCCAGCCTGACCGTGCTGGGTGCCGCCCCCGCGTGGGCGCACCACGGCTGGAGCAGCTTCGACTTGAGTCGGCCGCTCTATCTGGAAGGCAAGGCAGTCAAGGTGAGCTGGCGCAACCCGCATGCCGAACTCGAGCTCGAGCTGCCGGCCGAGCCGCGTTTGCCCGCCGATCTGACCGGGCGTGCGCTGCCGGCGCAATCGGCGGCCGTCGACGGCGCGGCGCTGCTGAAGTCGGCGCAACTTCCGACGCGGCGCGACCGGCGCTGGCAGATCGAACTGGCGCCGCTGACGCGCATGCAAGCCTGGAAGGTGGCCGAGATCAAGCCCGGCGACGCACTGGCCCTGCTGGGCTTCACCTTTGCCGGCGAGAAGGGCGACGCGGTGCTGCGCGTCGAGTACTTGTTCGTGGCCGGCCAGACCTACGGCCTGCGCTCGTCGCCGGCCTGAACGGGCCGGCGGCTTCGACGCCTCAGCGTCTCAGCCGCGCAGCGCGTCGCCCGCGGCGCGCACCGTGGCAGCCAGGTCGTCGGCGCTGTGCGCCGCGCTCACGAAGCCGGCTTCGTAGAGCGCCGGCGCCAGGTAGACGCCGCGGTCGAGCATGCCGTGGAAGAAGCGGTTGAAGCGCGGCTGGTCGGTGGCCATGACGACGCCGTAGTTCTGCGGCAATTGATCGGCGAAGAAGAAACCGAACATGCCGCCTTCGCTGTCGCCCACCAGCGGCACGCCGGCGTCGCGAGCGGCGCCTTCAAGTCCTTGCACCAGCGAGCGCGTGCGCGCCGCGAGCGCATCGAAAAACCCTGTCTTGCTGATTTCCTTCAGCGTCGCCAGCCCGCAGGCCGTGGCCACCGGGTTGCCGCTCAGCGTGCCGGCCTGGTAGACCGGGCCAAGTGGCGCGAGCAGGCTCATGATCCGGCGCGAGGCGCCGAAGGCCGCCAGCGGCATGCCGCCGCCGATGACCTTGCCGAACACGCTGACGTCAGGCTTGAAGCCGGGGATCAACCGGGCGTAGACGCTCTGCGCGCCACCGAGCGCGACCCGGAAGCCCGTCATCACCTCGTCGAACACCAGCAGCGCGCCGTGCTGGGTGCACAGCTCGCGGATGCGTTTCATGAACGGCACGGCGGCGCGCACGAAGTTCATGTTGCCGGCGATCGGCTCGATCATCACGCAGGCGAGTTCGGAGCCGTGGATCCTGAACGCTTCTTCGAGTTGGGCGATGTCGTTGTAGGTCAGCACCAGCGTGTGCTGCACCACCTCGGGCGGGACGCCGGCCGAGGTGGGGTGGCCGAAGGTCGCGAGGC
>JANPMR010000423.1:0-3027 GCA_031427055.1 Rubrivivax sp. | reverse complement strand
GCGAGATCGGCCGCAGCAATCTCTTCGACCACGCGGCCGGCGTACATCACCAGCACGCGGTCGCAAAACGACGACACCAGGCGCAGGTCGTGCGAGATGAAGATCAGGCCCATGCCGCGCTCGGCCACCAGTTTGTCCAGGATGGCCAGCACCTGCAGTTGCACGGTGACGTCGAGCGCGGACGTGGGCTCGTCGGCAATCAGCAGCTCGGGCCCGGCGATCAGCATCATCGCGATCATGGCGCGCTGGCCCATGCCGCCCGAGACCTCGTGCGGGTACAGCCGCGCCATGCGTTCGGGGTCGTCAATGCCCACCGCGGCCAGGGCCTCGTGCACACGGCGGCGGGTCTCGGCGCGCGGCACGGGGTTGTGCGTTTGCAGCGTCTCGGCGATCTGTGCGCCGATGCGCATCACCGGGTCGAGCGCGTACTTGGGGTCTTGCAGCACCATCGCGATGCGCCCGCCACGCAGGCTGCGGCGCTGGGCCGGCGGGCAGCTGAGCAGGTCGATGCCGTCGAAGCGCAAGGTGCCAGCGGTGACGCGCCCGCCCGGCGCCGTCAGGCCCATGATCGCGCGGCCGGCTTGGCTCTTGCCCGAGCCCGACTCGCCCACGATGCCCAGCCGCTCGCGGCCCAGCGTGAAGCTCACGCCGCGCACGACTTCGGTGAAGCCGCCCTCGCGCGCCGGATAGGCGACGCGCAGGTCTTGAACCTGGAGCAGTGGGGCATCGGCTGTAGGCTGGGTCATCGATCAGATCCGTTCGAGCGCTTGCGCACCGCCGATCACCGCATTGACCACCAGCCGGCTGTCCATCGTGGCGAGCTGCCCGCCATGCGCGCGGGCCAGGGCCAGCAGGTAGCTGTCGGTGACTTGGCTGTGGCTCAGCAGACGGCTGGCATCGATGCAGGCGGCATCGAGCACGCTGATGTCGGCTGGCCAGAAGCTGTGACCCGGCAATGCGCGCAGGGCCGCCAGCGTGTCAGCAACTGCAGCCGGTGTGCCCGGCGAATTGGGATAGCGCGGGTGCCCGACGATGCGCAGCAAGCCCATCTCGGTGATCGGGCAAGTGGCAAATGCGGCGGACCCCGCATGCTCGAACCAGTCGTGCGCCCGTTCGTGCTGCACGTGCGCCGGATCGGCCAACGCGATGAGCACGTTGACGTCCAGCAGAAACGTCGTCACGGCAGCTCGTCGCGCAGTTGGTTCACCAACTCCAGCGTCACGGGCACCGCGGGCGCGCGCCGAGGCAACAGCGGGATGCCGTTGCGCACGGCGCCGGCAGCAGGCGATGTACGCCGCAAGCCAAGGCGTGCCAGGGTTGAGATGGCTTCGCCAAGCGTCTGGCGCTCGCGTTCGGCCAGGTCCTTGGCGGCCGCCAGCACGTCGTCGTCAATGGCCAGGGTCGTTCTCATGATGCTGCCTTGCTGGGTCAAACACGACGCATCATACATCACGCATCAATCATCACTTGTTCAGAAGGCTCACTTCACCGCTTTCGGATCCAGCGCATCGCGCAGCCCGTCGCCCAGCAGGTTGAAGCCCAGGCTGACGAGAAAGATCGCCGCGCCGGGCGCAGCGGCGACCCACCATTGGTCGAGCACGTAGGCGCGGCCGGCGGCGATCATGGCGCCCCATTCGGGCATCGGCGGCTGCGCGCCCAGGCCCAGGAACCCGAGGCCGGCTGCCGTGAGGATGATGCCGGCCATGTCCAGCGTGACGCGCACGATCACGCTGCTCAGGCACAGCGGCATGATGTGGCGCAGCACGATGCGCGCCGGGCTGGCGCCCAGCAGCTTGACGGCGCTGATGTAGTCGGCCTGGCGGATGCTCAGCGTCTCCGCGCGCGCGATACGCGCATAGGGCGGCCATGAGGTGATGGCGATGGCGATCACCGCGTTCTCGATGCCCGGCCCCAGCGCGGCCACGAAGGCCAGCGCCAGGATCAGGCGCGGGAAGGCCAGGAAGATGTCGGTGACGCGCATCAGCGTCGCGTCCAGCCAGCCCCCCGCGTAGCCCGACACGGTGCCCACCAGCAGGCCGATGGGCGCGGCCAGCACAGCAACCAACACCACGACGTAGAGCGTGACGCGCGAGCCGTGGATCAGCCGGCTGAGGATGTCGCGACCCTGGTCGTCGGTGCCGAACCAGTGCACGCTGCTCGGCGGCAGCAGGCGCTGCGTGGCGAGGTCGCCGACGGTTGGCGGAAACGGCGAAATCCACGGCGCCAGCGCCGCGATCAGCACCAGCGCCAGCACGATGCCCAGCCCCACCATGGCCAGCCGGTTGCGCGCAAAACCCAGCCAGCCGGCGTAGGCGCGGCCCAACGCGGCCTGGCGGCGCGATTGCGGGCGCTCGGAGAGCAGCCATTGCGTCATTTCGGTCATCGAGCCCCCAAGACGCCCCGCGTCGGCCCCCCAAGGGGGCGCGAGCACCTTGGGAGCGGCCCGGCGGTGCTCACCGCGTATCCCTCGTGCGCGGGTCGAGCGTGCGGTAGAGCAGGTCGCTCAGCAGGTTGAGGCCGATGAACACCGTGCCGACGACGATGGTGCCGCCCAGCACCGCGTTCATGTCGGCGTTCTGCAGCGAATTGGTGATGTACAGGCCCAAGCCCGGCCAGGCGAACACGGTCTCGGTGAGCACGCTGCCTTCCAGCAGCCCGGCGTAGGACAGCGCGATCACCGTCACCAGCGGCACCATGGCATTGCGCAGCGCGTGGCGCCAGATGATGCGCGCCTCGCTCAGCCCCTTGGCGCGCGCCGCCACGATGTACTCGGCCGCCAGTTCGGTGAGCATGAAGCTGCGCGTCATGCGGCTGATGTAGGCCAGCGAAAAGTAGCCCAGCAGCGAGGCCGGCAGCACCAGGTGGCTCAGGGCGCTGCGAAAGCCCGCCCACTCGCCCGCGATGGCGGCGTCCAGCAGCATCAGCCCCGTCACGCGTTCGATGCTGAACTCGTAAGCCACGTCGATACGCCCCGGCCCGCTCACCCAGCCGAGCTTGGCGTAGAACAGCACCAGCGCCATCAGCCCG
>JANPMR010000422.1:0-2737 GCA_031427055.1 Rubrivivax sp. | reverse complement strand
CACCAGCACCGACAGCAGCTCGAGCCGCCCCAGCAGCATGCCAACGGTGCAGATCCAGGTCTGGAAGTCGCTCAGGCTGCGAAAGTTGACGGCCGGTCCGACGTCGCCCAGCCCCGGGCCGATGTTGTTGACGCTGGCGATCACGGCAGTGAACGCGGTCACGACGTCCAGGCCGCTGAACAGCATCAACAGCGTCAGCCCCGACATGGTGGCGCCATAGACCAGCATGAAGGCCAGCACCATCGAGATCACCGATTGCGGCACGACCTGGCCGTCGAGCTTGACCGGGTTGACCGCGCGCGGATGCACGATGCGAACCAGTTCGTGGCGCGTCTGCTTGAGCAGCAGCAGCATGCGGACCATCTTGATGCCGCCGCTGGTCGAACCCGCACAGCCGGCAAAGCAGCCGAGCAGGATCATCAGCAGCGGCGCAAACAGCGGCCATTGCGCATAGTCGGTCGATGAGTAGCCGGTGGTGGTGGCCAGCGAGACGACGTGGAACGCAGTCTGGCGCAAGGCCATCCACGGGTCGGCGTAGGTCTCATGGCCGATCAGGTAGAGGCTGATGAGTGCGGTCGTGCCGAAGATGACGGCCAGGTAGGCGCGGGTCTCGATGTTGCGCAGCAGCGGCATCAGCGAGCGAGTGCGCCAGGCGACGAAATAGCGCGCAAAGCTGATACCCGCCAGCAGCATGAAGACGATGGCCACCGCCTCGATCTGGGCCGAGTTCCAAAAGCCGAAGCTGGCATCGTGCGACGAGAAGCCGCCCAGACTGACGGTGCTGCACATGTGCATGAATGCATCTGACCAGCTCATGCCGGCCGCACGGTAAGACAGCATGCAGGCCAGGGCCAGGCCGAAGTAAACGCCCCACAGGCCGCGCGCCGTTTCGGCGATGCGCGGCGTGAGCTTGGAGTCCTTCATAGGCCCCGGCGTCTCGGCCTTGTACAGCTGCGTGCCGCCAACGCCCAGCATCGGCAGGATCGCGACGGCCAACACGATCACGCCCAAGCCGCCGATGAACTGCAGAAAACAGCGCCAGACATTGATCGACTGCGGCAGCGCATCCAGGCCCGAGAGCACGGTGCCCCCCGTCGCGGTCAGCCCCGACATGGCCTCGAAGTAGGCGTCGGTAGCGCTCAGCCCGGGGATCTGCAGCCACAGCGGCAGCATCGCAAAGGCCGGCAGCACGGTCCACACCAACGTCACCAGCAGGAAGCCGTCGCGCGGCTGCAGTTCGCGCTTGAAACGGCGCGTCGACCACCACATTGCCAAGCCGCTTCCGGCCGTGATCAGGATGGCCTGATGGAAGGCGCCGCGCGCCTCGTCCATGCCGCCCCAGGCGAAGCCCAGCGGCACCAGCATCGTGAGCGCGAAGATGCCCACGATCATGCCGATGATCGGTATCAGGGGAAGCAGGCTGCCCATCGGCTCAGAAGAAGGTGGCCGAGACCTGGAACAGCTTCTCGACCTCGCGCACCTGCTTGCGGCTGGAAATGAAGACGATGACCCGGTCGCCGCTCTGGATCACGGTGTCGTGGTGGGCCATGATGACCTCGGGCGTGGCCGCGTCTTTCCCATCCGCGCGCTTGCCCCCCGGGTCGGTGTGGCCCGGCAGCGGCAGGCCGCGCACGATGGCGCCGATCTGCGCGCCGTGCGGCAGCGCGATCTGCTCGATGCGCCGCCCGGCCACGCGGCAGGTGCCGGCATCGCCGCGCACCACCGCCTCGAGCGCCTCGGCCGCGCCGCGGCGCAGCGAGTGCACGGCCTCGACGTCGCCACGGCGCACGTAGGCCAGCAGCTCGCCGATCACCGCGTGCGCCGGCGACAGCGCGATGTCGATGGTGGTGCCCTGGACCAGGTCGGCGTAGGCCTTGCGGTTGATCAGCGCCAGCACGCGGCGCGCGCCCATGCGCTTGGCCAGCAGGCAGGCCATGATGTTGTCCTCGTCGTCGTTGGTCAGGGCCAGGAACAGGTCCATGTCCTGCACGTTCTCATCGGCCATCAGATCCTCGTCGGTCGAGTCGCCGTGCAGCACCAGGATGTCGCCGGGCAACTGCGACGTGAGGTAGTCGCAGCGCACGCGGTTGGACTCGATGATCTTGACCTGCACCTGGCCCTGCAGTTGGCGCGCCAGGCGCAGCCCGACCTTGCCGCCGCCGGCGATCATCACCCGCTTGACGGGGCGGTCCATGCTGCGCAGTGCGCCGAGCACAGGGCGCAGCGCGCCGGTGGCGGCGAGCACGAAGACCTCGTCGCCGGGTTCGATGGCCGTGCTGCCGAGCAGCTCGGCGAGCGGCTTGTCCTGGCGGTAGATGGCCACGATGCGCATCTGCGCGCCCGGCACCAGGTGCGGAATCTCGGCCAGGCTGTGCTGAACCAGCGGGCCGCCGGCCACGGCGCGCACCGCCACCAGGCTGAGCAGGCCCGCGGCGAACTCCAGCACCTGCAGCGCCTCGGGGTACTCGATCAGCTTGCCGATCGTGCGCGTGACCGACTCTTCCGGGCAGATCACACGGTCGACCGCGAAGCCGTCGCGTTCGCGCATCAGCGCCGTGCCGTCTTCGAATTCCGGGCTGCGGATGCGGGCGATGGTGGTCGGCACATTGAACAACTGGTGCGCCAGCTTGCAGGCCACCAGGTTGGTCTCGTCCAGCGGCGCTCAGGCGATGAACAGGTCGGCGTCTTCGATGCCCGCTGCACGCAGCACCGAGGGCTGGATGCCGTTGCCGGCCAC
>JANPMR010000421.1:0-2414 GCA_031427055.1 Rubrivivax sp. | reverse complement strand
GCGTGTCCGACATCATCGGCGAGATCAGCGCCGCCGCCGGCGAGCAAAGCTCGGGCCTCGGCCAGGTCAACACGGCCGTGATGCAACTCGACCAGATGACGCAGCAAAACGCCGCGCTGGTGGAAGAAAGCGCCGCCGCCGCCGAGTCGTTGAAGGATCAGTCGCGCCAGTTGGCCGACGCGCTGGGCAGCTTTCGCCTCAACGGCGTCTCCACGCCGGCCAAGGCGCTGGCCAGCAGCGCAATCCGCCAGGCCAGCAGCGCCGCCAAGCGTGCGCCCACACCCGTCAAGCGCGCCGGTGCCACGGCATCCACGGCGGCCGCTGCCGCACGCCCGGCTTCCGCTGCCAAGCCCGCGTCACGCCCTGCTGCGGCCTCATCGGCCGCGCCGACGCCGCGTCCGGCAGCGGCCGCCGCGGCACCGGCATCCGACGACGATTGGGAGACTTTTTGAACGGAAACGCAGCTTCAGAACCGGCGGGTCGGGTCGATAACGGTCTCAAGCCGATCCACACACCGTTCAAGGAATCCTCATGGAGATGATGTCCGAAGCCTCCCACGTCGCCCGCCACGAAGCCGCTCGCGCCGTGGCGGCGGCCTCTGCGCCGGCCGCACGCGGCCCCTCGCAGGGTGGCGAGTTCCTGACCTTCCGCCTGGGCGCCGAGGAGTACGGCATCGACATCCTGCGCGTGCAGGAGATCCGCTCGTACGAGCAGCCCACACGCATCGCCAACGCGCCTGCCTTCATCAAGGGCGTGGTCAACCTGCGCGGCGTGATCGTGCCCATCATCGACCTGCGCGTGAAGCTCGGCTGCGAGACCATCGCCTACAACGACTTCACCGTCGTCGTGGTGCTCAATGTGCGCGGCCGCGTGGTCGGCGCGGTGGTGGATTCGGTGTCCGACGTGCTGGCCCTGAAAAAGGACGACGTCAAGCCAGCGCCCGAGCTGAACACCACGGTCGACTCATCCTTCATCACCGGCATCGGCACGATCAAGAACGGCGATGTCGAACGCATGTTGATCCTGATGGACATCGAGGCACTGATGAGCAGCGCCGACATGGGGCTGATCGCCGCCAACTAGATCGGCCACGCAGCCGCAGGGCGGCAAGTGCACCGAAGGGCCCGTCGCAGACGGGCTCTTTGCATTGCGTTGAACGCTTCGCGCCGAGATGCGGTGCATCGACCTGTCTTCTCCCCCGCTTGCGCCCCAGCCTGGGCCGTCGAGCTGCCGGACTTGGTGCCGATATCACTCAAGACGCGCGCCAAGTCGGTGCGTTGCAACGCCCGTCAAACCCGGCTTCGGCCAAGGAGTATCCCCATGAAGTTCAAGCTGCTGACCCCCTGTTGACCGTGGCGTTGCTGGCCGCCACCCCGGCACTGGCCTCCAACGCCACCAAGGACGACGCCCAAGCCCTGGTCAAGAAGGGCGTGGCAATGACCAAGGAAAAGCCGGCCGGCTTCTGGCAGGAATACAAGTTCACCAACCCCGTGAGCAAGAAGGTCGAGCCCAAGGTCATGTACTGCGAAAGGCTCGGCGAGACCGCGGTCTGCGGCGGCGTCTACAAGTAAACCCGGCCCACCGGCCGTGACAGTCGCCCCACGGGAGCATCGATGAAACTCGGCGTCAAGCTGCTGGCCACGCCCTTGCTGATCGCCTTGGTGGCGCTCGGCTCGGGCGTGCTGTAGGGCGTGCTGCAGTTGCGCGAGGCCGCGCAGGCGCGGGCAAGCACAAGCGCCGACCTCGACAACTTCAAGACCATCGCGCAGGCCCAGGAGCAGTTGGCTTCGGTTCGCGCTGACGTCTTTCGCACGCTGGCGCTGATCACGTCGCTCGACGATGCCAAGACCAAGGCCGTGCGCGCCGATCTGGCCAAGCAGGTGCAGGGCGTGCAGCGTGTGGTGGCGGTGACGGTGACGGCCGACAACGCGGGCGACGCCCAGATCAGCAAGCTCTCGGCCGCCGCGACGCTGCTGCTGGAGCAGTACCAGAAGCGCTGCGACAAGGCCATTGACCTGAGCGGCATGGATCCCAACGTCGGCATCGGCGCCATGCGCGCCGCCGAAGACAGCTGCGTCGAACTGTCCAAGACCCTGCGCGCCCTGGTGACACGCATCGAAGCGCTGCACGACGAGCGCGACGAGGCCTCGGTGGCCCGCACGCAGCGCATCACGCTGGTGCTGGGCCTGCTGATGCTGGTGGCCACGGGCGCGGCGCTGGCCTTCGCATTGCGCACGCTGCGCCGAATCCTGGTCGACCTGAACCAGGCCGTCGCCCTGAGCGAAGAGGTCGCGTCCGGCAAGCTCACGCAGACCGTCGTCAGCAGCAGTCAAGACGAGATCGGCGACCTTGTGCGCGCCCTGGGCCGCAGGGTGGTGCGGCTGCGCGAGAGCCTGCAGACCGTGCGCCAGGCC
>JANPMR010000420.1:0-5701 GCA_031427055.1 Rubrivivax sp. | reverse complement strand
CTCTGCAGCGCGCGCAGGTTCTGGGTGTTGGGGCTGCTGATATTGACGGCCACGTAGTCGGCATGCGGGTAGACGCCGGCCAGGCCGATCAGGTAGTCGTCGGCGGCGCGCTCGATGGGCGTGGCCGCGTTCTTGCCGATGTTCAGGCCCAGGATGCCGCCCGTGGCGCGAAAGCTGCGCGCGCGCTGCACGTTGGCGACGAAGGCGTCGAGCCCCTCGTTGTTGAAGCCGAGGCGGTTGATCAGCGCCTGCTTCGCTGGCAGGCGGAACATGCGCGGCTTGGGGTTGCCGGGCTGCGCCTTGGGCGTGACGGTGCCGACCTCGATGAAGCCAAAGCCCATCGCGCCCAGGCCGTCGATGCAGCGGCCGTTCTTGTCCAGGCCGGCGGCCAGGCCGACGCGATTGGGAAACTTCAAGCCGGCCACGGTGACCGGATCGGCAATCCGCGGCTGGCGCCACAGGCAGTCGGCGGGCGTGTTCTGCAGCCGTGCCAGGCTGGCCATGGTGAGATCGTGCGCCTGCTCGGGGTCGAGGCCAAACAGGAAGGGGCGGGCGAAGGCGTAGGGCATGGCAAACATGGCCGGATTGTCTCAGGCGGGCATCGATAATCCGCGCCATGAACCAGGACGAACTCAAGGCCCTCGTCGGCCGCGCCGCACTTGACCACGTGGTGCCCGGCCAGTGGGTGGGCGTGGGCACCGGCTCGACCGTCAACCACTTCATTGCCGCGCTGGCGACGATGAAGGATCGCATCCCGGGCGCGGTGTCGAGCTCGGTGGCCAGCACGGCCCGGCTGCGTGCGCTGGGCATCGAGGTGCGCGAGGCCTCCGACATCGAACGCCTGCCGGTCTACGTCGATGGCGCCGACGAGATCGATGGCCGCGGCTTCATGATCAAGGGCGGCGGCGCGGCGCTGACGCGCGAGAAGATCGTCGCCGACCTCGCCGAGCGCTTTGTGTGCATTGCCGACGCCTCCAAGCGCGTCGACGTGCTGGGCCGTTTTCCGCTGCCGGTGGAGGTGATTGCGATGGCCGCGCCGCAGGTGGCGCGGCGCTTTGCGGCGCTGGGCGGCGTGGCGACGCTGCGGCCGGGCGTGCTCACCGACAACGGGCACCCGATCCTCGACGTGCGGGGCCTGTCCATCACCGATCCGCTGGCGATGGAGACCGAGATCAACCAGTGGCCGGGCGTCGTGACGGTGGGCATCTTTGCCCGCCACCGAGCCAGCATCTGCCTGCTTGGCACGGCGCAGGGCGTGCAGACGGTGGTGTTCTAATCGGGGCACACCCGAACCCTGAGGATCCCGCTTTGGCCAAACCCAACTACTCGTTCGAGAAGCGCCAACGCGAGCTGGCGAAGAAGAAGAAGAAGGAAGAGAAAGACCGCGAAAAGGCCGCGCGCAAGGCTGCGGGCCTGCCGCCCATCGCCGACGAACCCGACGAGCCCGAGGAGGGCGAGACGCCGGCCACTGCGGCCTGATTCAACCCGGCCTGCTAGCGGCACGCGCCGCGCGCACGATCCCGCGGCCCGGGTCGACGGCGTCGGCCAGATCCTGCTCCAAGGGCCACGGCGTGCCAGTGGCCTGCGCCGCCACCAAGCGGCCCAGCAGCGGCGCCAGCGTCAAGCCCCGCGCACCGAGCGCGGTCAACACGAACAAGCCCGTCTCACGCGGCAGCATGCGCGCCTGATCGAGGCGCTGGCCCTGCGGCATCGCGGCCAGCGGCATTGCACCGGCCAGCGGCAGCCGGTCGTCGGTGCCCAGCCGCCAGCCCACGCGGCCTTGCCACTGCGCCGGGTCTGATGGACCGATCAGGCCCGTCAGGCGCTGCAGCCGGCTGCGATTGACGCGGTGGTCTTCGTCCCGCACGGCAGGGTCTTCGTCATCGTCGTGCCGCGTCGCGCCGCACAGCAGCCCGCCACCCGCCAAGGGGATGGCGTAGCCGTCGCCCGCTACCGGCAGCCGCAGCGCCGGTGGCGTGGCGTCTGCCCAATGCGTGACCTGCCCGCGCGTGCGCCGCAGGGGCCCCAGCGTGTGGCCCAGCGGGGCCAGCAAGGCGGCTGCGCCATCGGCGTTGGCCAGCACCAGCAGCGGTGCGTCGGCCAGCAGCGCGCCCTTGGCGTCGAGCACGCGCCAGCCGGCGCCACCGCGCTGCACTGCGCTGGCCGCGGCGCCGCCTGAGAAGTTGACGCCCGGCGTTGCCAGGGCGTGGCGCACCCAGCCGACCGGGTCGATCCAGCCGCCGCCGGGATAGAACCACGCCGCGCCCGGCAAGGGCACGCCGGCCAGCGCTGAAGCCTGCGTGGCATCGACGGCGCGGACGTAGCTGGGCGGCAAGCCTTGTCGCAACAGCAAGGCGGCATCGGCGTCGTGCCCGTCGGCGCTCAGCCGCAGCAGGCCGCCCGCGCTGCCTGCCACGCCGCCCTGCACTGCGAGCCCGTACTCGCGCTGCGCGTGCAGCGCCGCGGCACGGTACAAGCGCGCGTAGGGCCCGTCATCAGCGTGCAGGCTGCCGTGAAACAGGCCAGCCGGATTGCCCGAGGTCTCGGCGGCCGGCGCGTCATGGCGATCAAACACCGTCACCGTCAGGCCCAGCCGCGCCAGCGCTTGCGCGGCCGCTGCGCCCGCCAGGCCGGCACCGACGACGATGGCGCTGCGCGCGCCGGGCACGGCGCCTGAGGGCGGTGCCGGCCGCTCGAAGCGTGGCGCGTAGCGGGCGATCGTGATCTCGCGCTTGGCGCCGATGCCGGCGGCGCGCTGCACTTCGAAGCCGGTGGCCTGCAGGCCCCCGCGCAGGCCGCAGGCCACGCTCCAGGTGGCTGCGGTGGCGCCGGGCGCCGCATGCCGCCCCAGCGCCTTGAGCACGCGCGGCTCCCACATCTGCGGGTTGCGCGTGGGGGCAAAGCCGTCGAGGTAGATGGCGTCGGCCTGCACGCGCAATGCGGGCAGCAGCAGGCGCACATCGCCCAACGCCAGCAGCAACTGCACGGCGCCGCCGTCGAAGTCCAGCGCTTGCAGGCCCGGCACCAGCGGCGGCCAGGCGTGAATGAGTGCGGCCGCGAGTTCGGGCAGTGCCGACTGCGCGTGGGCGCGCAGCAGCTCGCCGCGTTGCAAGGGGTGGCGCTCGATCGAGACGACCACCAGCCGCTCGCAGCGCGATGGGTCGTTGCGCCAGGCGTCCCAGGTGGCGAGGAAGTTGTTGCCCAGGCCGAAGCCCATCTCCAGCACCACGAAGCGCGCCTGGCCGGCCCAGCGGCGCGGCAAGTCGTTGCCGCCGAGAAAGACATGCCGTGCCTGGGCGAGGGCGCCGATCTGCGGGTGGTAGAGGTCGCCGTAGATGGGTGAACGCGGTGGCGACCTCGGCGGGCGGCTGCCGTCGGCGTCGAACTCGACTTGCGCCGGTTCGATCGGCCGCGTCTTCATCGACCGACCCCGTTCAGCGGCGCGCCGACAGCCACGCCAGCAGCGGCGCGCGCACGCCGGTGAGGCCGCGGTAGGCCAGCACGGCCGGGCTCATCGTCTCGATGGCGTCGTGCAGTGCGGCTGCGCGTGCCGGCGTGTCGAGCACCTCGGCCAACGGTCGCACGTCGACGCCGATCGTGAACACCGCCTGACGCAAGCCCGGCAGCGGGATGAAGGTCTGGCGCTCGCTGCGAAACCAGGCTCGCTCGACCGGCGTGTTCAGCCATCGCTCGCCGCCAGAGCGCGCCGGATGGACGTGCAGGCGCGGGTTGTCGGTGACGTTCCAGACGAAGCGCTCCCAGCGCTCGGGCCCGGTCACCAGGCGCATCAGCGAGTCGCCCGCCTTGCGCAGCAACTCGCCGTCGGCCACCGGCTGGTGGACTTCGGCAAAGTGGCGGCCGATCTTGGTCTCGGGCGCCCAGTGGCTGGGCAATGCCACGGCCAGCCAGGGCAGGGTGGCCGTCTCACCGTCGACGATGGCGAAGTCTTCCTCGAAGGCCAGGCTCACCAGGCCCGCCAAGCGCCAAGCGGCGGGCAGGCCGCTGAGGCAGCGGGCGACCTCGTCGCCCAGGCCGAAGCGGCCGGGCGCGAGTTGCTCGAGCCGTCCGTCCAGCGTGACGGCGACACCGAGCGTCTGCGCGCCGTGGCCGTCCCAGACGAAGTTCTGCGGATGCTCGGCGGCGGCCTGCTCGCACAGCGCGGCCAGGGCGGGCGCGGCGTCGAAGCCTGGCTGCAGGCACAGCGCCTGCGGCCAGAAGGCCGACAACACAGCCAGCTTTTCGCGCTGGTGGCGCGAGCCCGCGCCCGGCGTCGTGAGCTGCGCACTGCCGGCGGCCAGCCGCCGCAGGCCCGGCTGCATGCGAAAGGGCGTCGTGACGGCAGTGTCGAAATCGAAGGCCATGGCGCGATGATGCCCAAGCAGATAGACAAAGGGCACCGCGAGGGTGCCCTGGAGTCAGCCGCGACTGTGGTTCAGACCCGCTTCTTGTACTCGTGCGTGCGGGTGTCGATCTCGACCTTGTCGCCGTTTTCGACAAAGATCGGCACGCTGATCTCGAAGCCGGTGCCCACCAGCTTGGCCGGCTTGAGCACCTTGCCCGAGGTGTCGCCCTTGACGGCGGGGTCGGTGGTGATCTCGCGCACCACGGTGGTGGGCAGTTCGACCGAGATGGCCTTGCCGTCGTAGAACACCACTTCGACGGCCATGTTGTCTTCGAGGTAGTTGATGGCGTCGCCCATGTTCTCGGCTTCGACTTCGAACTGGTTGTACTCGTGGTCCATGAAGGCGTACATCGGGTCGGCAAAGTAGGAGTAGGTGCAGTCCGTCTTGTCGAGGATGATCTGGTCCATCTTGTCGTCGGCCTTGAAGACGGTCTCGGCGCCAAAGCCGCTGAGCAGGCTCTTCATCTTCATGCGCACCGTGGCGGCGCCACGGCCGCCGCGGCTGTATTCGGTCTTGAGCACGACCATCGGGTCCTTGCCCTGCATGATGACGTTGCCGGCGCGGATTTCCTGTGCGAGTTTCATAGCGTGTTTGCGGGTGAATTCCGGGGGGTCCGAAGGGGGTGGGGCTGTGGCCTGTCTTGAGCCAACTTGCGCGGCACGCCTGGCGTGCGCCGAAACGGAGCTGCAGCGCGCCGCGCTGCAGCTCCGTTTCGGCAGCCCGTGGCGCAAAGCCCGCAATTCTAGCAGGAGCGTGTGCTCGCGCCTGTGGCCTTCCCCGACGCGAATTCGTGAAGCTGTGTCGCCAGGTCGGCCTGTTGCAGCAGGCGGCTGCGCCAGTCCTGCACGGCCTGCCGCCACGCTGCGGTTTCGGGCAAGGTGGCGACGGTGGCGCCATTCCAGGCGCGCCAGAACGCCACCACGTCGACCGGTGCCCGCATCTGCGCCAGCATCGCGTCCACCTTGGCGTGGTGCGCGCCGTCGTGCTGTGGATAAGCCTGCCACGCGAAAGGCGCACCGGCCCAGATGGCGCGCACCAGCGAGTCCTCGCCGCGCACGAAGTTGATGTCGCTGGCCCACAACAAGCGGTCGAAGTCCGCTTGCGAGAGCCAGGGCAGCGCGGCCAGACGCACCCCGGGCGGTGCCTGCCGAACCTGACGTTGCGCGTGGCCCTGGGTCAGCAGCAGCAGCGTCGGTTGCGCGCTCAGCTGGTCCAGCCACGCCGGCAGCTGAGCCTGCTCGTAGCAGAACAGGCTCACGACGCGCTCGCCAGGGCGCCAGTGCAAGCCCCTGTCGCGC
>JANPMR010000419.1:0-2090 GCA_031427055.1 Rubrivivax sp. | reverse complement strand
GCACTGGCGGCGCTGCTGTCCTTGTTCTGGTCACCCTATCCACCGGGCGACATCGACATCCCGGCCAAGCTGCAAGCGCCCAGCGCCGCGCACTGGCTGGGCACCGACAGCCTGGGCCGCGACATCGCCAGCCAGTTGCTGGTGGGCTCGCAGAACAGCATCGTCGTCGGCGTGGTTGCGGTTGGCATCGGGCTGCTGATCGGCGTGGCGCTGGGCTGCCTGGCCGCCGCGGCCAAGGCCGGCGGGCGGCCCTGGGTGGACGAGCTCGTGATGCGCGCCAGCGACTTCACCTTCGCATTCCCGGCGCTGCTCTCGGCCATCATGCTCACCGCCATCTACGGCCCCGGCCTCTTGATGAGCATCGTGGCCATCGGCATCTTCAACATCCCCGTTTTCGCGCGCATCACGCGCGGCGCGGCGCAGGCGGTGTGGACGCGCGAATACATCACGGCCGCGCGCGTCTGCGGCAAGGGCCCGCTGGCCATCACGCTCGACCACGTGCTGCCCAACATCGCCAGCCAGATCGTCGTGCAGGCCACCATCAGCTTTGCCACCGCCATCCTGGCCGAGGCCGCGCTGAGCTACCTGGGCCTGGGCACGCAGCCGCCGCAGCCGAGCTGGGGGCGCATGCTCAACGAGGCGCAGACGCTGATGTTCCAGGCCCCGATGCTCGCCGTCTACCCGGGCGCGGCCATCATGCTCAGCGTGCTCGGGCTCAACCTGATGGGCGACGGCCTGCGCGACCTGCTCGACCCCAAACTGGCGCGCCGGCGCTGAGAACGCCAAGTGGAGAATCCAGCACCATGAAAATCGATTTCGTTTCAGACGTGGCCTGCCCCTGGTGTGCCGTGGGCCTGAATTCCCTGGAGCGTGCGCTCGAACGCATCGGCGACGCGGTGCCGGTTGAGCTCCACTTTCAGCCCTTCGAGCTCAACCCGACGATGGCCGCCGATGGCGCCGACGCCGGCGAGTACCTGAAGGCCAAGTACGGCATGGGCGACGCGCAGCTGGCGCACAACCGCGGCGTCATCCGCGAGCGCGGCGCGGCCGTGGGCTTTGCCTTTGGCGACCGCGCTCGGGTGTGGAACACCTTCGACGCGCACCGGCTGCTGCACTGGGCCGGCGTCGAAGGCCCCGCCGGCAGCCAGCGCGCGCTCAAGCACGCGCTGCTGCAGGCCTATCACGGCGATGGCCGCAACCCGGGTGCGACCGAGGTGCTGCTGGACCTGGCCGCGACGGCGGGGCTGGATGTCGAACGCGCACGCGCCATCCTGGGCGGCACCGAGTTCACCGATGAGGTTCGCCAGGCCGAGCAGTTCTGGCAGCAGGCGGGCATCAACTCGGTGCCAGCGGTCATCATCAATGACCGCCACCTCATTCAAGGCGGTCAGCCAAGCGAGGTCTTCGAGCAGGCCTTGCGCCAGATTGCCGCCGAGTCTGCTGCAGTGACCGCAGCGACCACAGCGCCCACAGCGACCACCGCCTGATGGCCCGCAACATCGAGATCAAGGCGCGCATCGCGAGCGTCGAAGAATTGCTGCCGGTGGCGCGCGCCGTGACGGGCCACGAGCCCGAGCTGATCGCGCAAGACGACAGCTTCTTCGCCGTGCCGCGCGGGCGCCTCAAGCTGCGCCAGTTTGCCGATGGCAGCGCCGAGCTCATCCACTACCAGCGCGCCGACACGGGCGACGCCAAGGCCAGCGACTACGTGCGCGTGCCGGTGCCCGACGCCGACGCGCTGCGCGAGGCTTTGGCGCGCGCCTGCGGGCTGGCCGGCCGCGTGCGCAAGCAGCGCTGGCTGCTGCTGGCCGAGCAGGGCGGCTCCAGCACGCGCATCCACGTCGACCGCGTCGAAGGGCTGGGCGACTTCATGGAACTCGAAGTCGTGCTGCGCGAGGGCCAGACCGACGCCGAGGGCGCCGAAGTGGCCGAAGCCTTGATGCAGGCCTTGGGCTTGGCCGGCGCCGAGCGCATCGCCGGCGCCTACCTCGATCTGCTGCAACGCTGACCGGTCAACTTGCCCGCGCCAGCTCGGCCGGGATCGCCTGCGCCAAGTAGTCGTAGACGCGCCGCACCAGCCGGCTGCCGCG
>JANPMR010000418.1:0-3960 GCA_031427055.1 Rubrivivax sp. | reverse complement strand
GGGCCCGCAAGTCGGTGAGCAGGCCCAGCTTCTCGATCGTGCGCTTGAACCTGCGCAGAGCGACATCGAAAGGCTCGTTTTCCTTGACGCGAATCGTGGTCATTTAACTCCAAAGTCTAAGAAGTGTGCGCTCGGTACCCTTGTTTGGGTAGTCGATGCGCGGTTTGCCAACAAAGCGGGGATTCTACTTCGAAATGGCGGGTTTGCCTACGCGCAGGTCCACGGGCGAAACTGAGCGTTGGGGGTCGCTGCCGCTCAGCTGTCATTGGCGGCGGCGGCCAGCGAGTCAGCCCGATACCACGGGCAGGTGCGCAATGGTTTGGGGTTACAAGCTTCCCTGAGTAAGGGAGAGAACAAGACATGGCAAGACGCGGAAGGACCAGTCCCGCTGAGGACGTCAGGGACATCGTGGCGAAGCTGCCGTGCCATGCGGCCGATCGCCTGATTGGCTGACTGGCTGACGCGAGGGATCAGCATGGCATTGCCGGACGGCCTGTACGACCTGTTGCTGACCGAGGGCCTGGCCCGATCGCTCGCAGCCATCGACCCAAACAGCGCCGACGTGCTGGCGCTCAAGGGCGGCGCCACCGAGTTACTGGCTGAGGTCATCACGCGACAGCTCGGGGCCATCCTCGACGATGTTGCCGGCGACGACGACGCCGACAAACCCAGGCGCCAGCTCGAATTGGTCAACGATCTGCTGGTGATGCTGCGCCAGCGGCTCAGCGCGGGCAGCAGCTCGGCTGCGTTGATGGCTTCCGCCCACGTTGTCGATCTGGTCGCTTCGCCGCTGCGCGTGCTCAGGGCCGTCAAGCGTGATCAGCAGTTCCCGGCGTCGCCCGAGATCGGCCTGGCCGTGCCCTGGCTCTTCACGGCCGGCAAAGGCTCGCCTTCGTTGTTGCAGGAGATCCGCCGCGAGCTGGCCTCGAGCGATCAGGTGGACATCCTGGTCAGCTTCATCACGGTGTCTGGCGTCCGCAAGCTGCAGGACGTGCTGCAGCAGATCACCGCCACCGGTGCAAAGGTCCAGAGTGCCACGCGCCTGCGCATCCTTACCACCACCTACACCGGCGCGACTGAGGCGCGCGCGCTGGACGAGCTGGCGCGTCTGCCTGGCTGCGAAGTTCGCGTGTCGCTCGACGGCCGGCGCACGCGCCTGCATGCCAAGGCCTGGTTGTTCCAGCGCAAGTCCGGCTTCGGCTCGGCCTATGTCGGCAGCGCCAACCTGTCGGGCGCCGCGCTGACCGGTGGGCTGGAGTGGACTGTCAAGCTCACTCAGCGCGCGCAGGAGGTGCTGTTCGCTCGGGCCGTGGCCCATTTCGAGACACTGTGGGCCGACAGCGAGTTCCAGCGCTATGACCCGGACAACGTCGGGCATCGCCAGGCACTGGCTGCGGCGCTCGGCCGCGAGTCCTTCGGCGGTGAGCCCACGGGCGCGATCACCTTCTTCGACCTGCAGCCCAAGGCCTATCAGCAGGAGATGCTGGAGCAATTGGTCGCCGAGCGTGCCCATGGTCGCAGCCGAAACCTGCTGGTGGCCGCCACCGGTACCGGCAAGACGGTGGTGGCTGCGTTCGACTATCTCAACACCTGCCGTCTCGAAGGCGGGCGTCCGCGCCTGCTGTTCGTGGCCCACCGCGAGGAGATCCTGCGCCAGGCTCTGCGCACTTACCGCGAGGTGCTGCGCGACCCCGATTTCGGCGATCTGTTCACCGGCGGCCACCAGCCCGAGCGCTGGGACCATCTCTTCGCCACCATCGACAGCGTGACCAGCCGCGGCCTGGTGGCCACCGTCGGGGCCGATCACTGGCACACCGTCGTGGTGGATGAATGTCACCGGCTGGCCGCCGACCGCTTCGATGCCTTCGTCAAGGCGGTTCGCCCCAGCGTTCTGCTCGGCCTCACGGCGACACCCGAGCGCAGCGACGGCCAACCGATCGCGCAGTACTTTGACGCGCGCCCCGACGGAAGCCCGGCCGTGGAGTTGCGGCTGTGGCATGCACTGGACTTGCAACTGCTGGCGCCATTCGAGTACTACGCCTGCGACGACGCCACCGACTTTTCGGCCGTGCCCTGGGACAGGCCGGGTGAACGTGAGGCGGTGGACAAGCTGGTCACGGGCAATGACGTGCGCGCCCGGCTCGTGGTCAATGAATGGCGCAGGTTGGCATCCGACGCAGGGCGGTCGCGCGCCATCGTCTTCTGCGTGTCGGTCGCGCACGCCGAGTTCATGACGGACTGGCTCAATCGCGCCGGCCTGCCGGCCGCCTGCGTGGTCGGCATAACGGCGAGCGAAGAGCGCCGCCGGGCCCCGCAACGCCTTCTCAGCGGCGAGCTGTGCGCGCTGGTAACGGTCGATCTCTACAACGAAGGCATCGACCTGCCAATGGTTGACACGCTGTTGCTGCTGCGGCCCACGCAGAGCCCGGTGCTGTTCCAGCAGCAGATCGGCCGCGGCCTGCGCCTGGCGCCCGGCAAGGAGAGCTGCCTGGTGCTCGACTTCGTCGGCCAGCACCGCACCGAGTTCCGGTTCGACCGCCTGTTGTCGAGCCTGACCGGCTTGTCGCGCCGTGAGCTGGTTGACGGGGTCGAGAACGGTTTCGGCAGCCTGCCGCCAGGCTGCCACATCCACCTGCAACGCCAGACACGAGAGCAGGTGCTGCAGGGCCTGCGCGCGTTGACGGCGCAGAACTGGCGCCGCCTGAAGACCGAGCTGCAGACCTATGCAGCCCTGCGCGGCCGTGCCTCGGTGCGGCTGGCCGACTTCCTGCACGACCAGGCGCTGGAGCTCGAAGACGTCTACCGCGCTGGCACCGGCCAGGGCCGCAGCGGCTGGACGGCACTGAAGCGCGATGCCGGCCTGATCGTCGCGGAGCCGGGCCCTGAGGAGGATTACTTCAGCCGCCGCTTCGGTGACCTGCTGCATGTGGACGATCCGCAGCGGCTCGACGTGATGGCTGCGGTCGGTGCGCGCCGGGGCCGCCGGCCGGCGCTCGATGCGAGGAATGCGCTGGGGGTGCAAATGTTGGCCTACCAGATCGATGGCCGACATGAGCAGGCGGCGGGCCCCGACGCTTTCATTGAACGCATCGAACGTCACCCCGTCATCGCCGCCGAGCTGGTCGAGCTGTCGGGCCTGTTGCAGGCCCGCAGCACCTTGAGCGCCAATGCCGTGCCTGGTCTAGAAGACACGCCGCTGTGCCTGCACGCCGCCTATGGCGCACGCGAGGTGCTGACAGCGGTAGGCTGGTTGACAGCGGTGCGCCGCGCGCCATTCCAGGCCGGTGTATTGCCGCTGACCAGCCGCCAGACCGAGCTGCTGTTCGTCACACTCGACAAGAGTGAGGGCTACCACGACCGCATCGCGTACCACGACTACGCGATCAGCGCTGAGCGTTTCCACTGGCAGACACAGAACAGCGCCGGCCCTGACACGCCCGGTGGCCGGCGCTATCTGGAAAGTTCGACCAACGGATGGCAGTTTCAGCTGTTTGTGCGGCCACGCAAGGGTGATGCGTACCGCGCCTGCGGACGTGTGACGATGGAGTCGGCCGAAGGCGACCGACCCATGAGCATCGTCTGGCAACTGCAAACGTCGCTCCCGGCGCGTCTGTTCAGGGAGTTCAGCGTGCTGCGGGGGGCGTAGCACCCACTCGCATGACTCACCCCGTCGATGCCAAGGCGCCCGCACAGGCCGCCGCGCTGGCCCAGGCCCATTGAAAGTTGTAGCCGCCCAGCCAGCCGGTCACGTCGACCACCTCGCCGATGAAGTGCAGGCCGGGCTGGCGCTTGCTGGCCATCGAGCGCGAATCCAGCTCACGGGTGTCCACCCCGCCGGCGGTGACTTCGGCCTTGCGGTAGCCCTCCGTGCCGTTGGGCGTGATCTGCCAGCCGCTGAGCGATTCGGCCAGCCTGTGCAGATCGCGGTCGCGCTGCTCGGCGATGGGTCGGCCGGCGTCC
>JANPMR010000417.1:0-1872 GCA_031427055.1 Rubrivivax sp. | reverse complement strand
TGAAGCCCTCGAAGGCCTGGGCGTCGTCGAAGGCCACGCGCAGGCCCTTGCCGCCACCGCCGGCGCTGGCCTTGATCATCACTGGGTAGCCGATGCCCTGTGCGATGCCCACCGCCTGCTCGGGTGTCAAGATCGCCTCGTTGAAACCCGGGATGACGTTGACGCGGGCCTCGAGCGCCAGCTTCTTGCTCGCGATCTTGTCGCCCATGGCGGCGATGCTGTGGTGCTTGGGGCCGATGAAGACGATGCCTTCTTCTTCAACCCGGCGCGCGAAGGCCGCGTTCTCGCTCAGGAAGCCATAACCCGGGTGCACCGCCTCGGCGCCGGTGGCCTTGCAGGCCGCGATGATCTTGTCGGCCACGAGATAGCTCTCGCGGCTGGGCGGCGGCCCGATGCATACCGACTGGTCGGCCAGCTCGACATGGCGCGCGTCGCGGTCGGCCTCGGAGTAGACGGCCACGGTGGCGATGCCCATCTTCTTCGCCGTCTTGATGATGCGGCAGGCGATTTCCCCGCGATTGGCAATCAGGATCTTCTTGAACATCACATCACTCCATCAAACAGTGCGTCGAGTTGAGCCGGCTTGTCGAGCACCAACAGCTTCTTGATCGTCTCGACGCGGTTGATCTCTAGCCGAACAAACTGCTCGCCACCACCGGGGGCAACCCTTTTGCGAATCAGTTGAATACGCCCGAAGTGCGCACCATGGCGCTCGGCGAAGCGGGCTAGCCCCCGGGCCTTGTCTACGTTGTCGGCCAGGCTTGGGTCGTGTGGCTCCAAAACATCGACCACCAGGCCATGCGCGTCCTGTCGCACAACTACCAGGTCGGGGAACATCGGCCGCACCTCACCGCCGGTCTCATAAGGCACCTCCAGTGCCCAGGGCTTGCGGTCGACATTGCGCAACCAACCCAGCACCTGGGTCGAGGCCAATTCCTCGGCCAGCACGCCCGATTCCCAGCTTCCCAGTGAGCAACGGAACTGTCCGCCCTCGTCGACGAACAGATGGCGCTCTCTGCCCACATCGTCGGCAACCCGTCGCCAGTCGATGCTGTCCGGCAGGCGCCAGGGCACGTCCGCCGGCTTCGCAGTGGCCAGGCGCAGCCGGTCGTAGTGCTGGCGTCGCGATTCCGGCAGCTTGGTCACGGACTTTCTATACTGGTCATACAGCACGTTAAAAGCCAACTCAGCCTCTGCGTCAATGCTGGCCATGGCCGCGGCGTTGCGACACACCACCACCAATTCAACCTTCACCTCGTTGGCTGGGCGCTCGGCATGCGCCTGCCAGTAGGTCATGTGCAGGCCGTTGGTGAGCACGCGCCCCGCCTCGTGAAAGTGGCGCTCGATGTCCACATCTGAGGCTTCGACCGTGTAGCTGCCCTCGGGCTCCGCCACGCCACTGCCCGGCCGGGCGACCAGCGTCTTCAGCCCGACGTGCGTGACGGCCCGGGCGGCGACGGCAAAACTGTCCGACGCCTTCAATGCCGCCGCACGCTCGACCAGCCAGCCGACGATGCGCGTCTTTGCGTCATCCCAACTATCGTCGTCAATCTCGTCGATGGTGAGCTGCCGCGCCATGCCTAGATAACGCCTCAGAGCGCTCTGCGCCCGCGCAGCGCCTACGCGGTAGGTCACCACTTCAGCCAGCGCCTCGAACAGCTTCTCGGTGCCCTCGCGCCGGCGCAGTAGCACCAACTCGCGTGCCGAGCCGGTCTCGGTCGGCGGCACGTCTTCCACGTTCTCCAGCGATTTCACGACGGCCTGCACGGCGGTCTGGTCGTAGTGCGGCAGGTACAGATGCACGTCGTTGAGCGCGGCTTCGCGCTCGATGCGGCGCGCCAGCGGCGTGCGCACCATGCGGCCCAGCAACTG
>JANPMR010000416.1:0-9554 GCA_031427055.1 Rubrivivax sp. | reverse complement strand
TGCGCCGGCCGACGAGCAGGCGCTGATCGGCCGCTTCACCGGCGTGTCCTTCGCCGTCACCGACATTCACGCCGAGTGCGCCCGTCTGCGCGCGCGCGGTGTGGTCTTCAGCGGCGAACCCGAGCGCCAGGCCTGGGGCGGTGTGCTGGCCACGCTGCGCGACCCGGCAGGCAACCAGTTGCAGGTCGTGCAGTACCCGCGCTGAGGGCCGGCGCACGCGCCTGGCTGCGGCCCGGCGTCGGCCAGACCGCGGCCCGCCTCACCACAGCCAGGCCACGACCAGCAGCCCCGCGGCCGCGTTGAGCAGCCCCAGCAGGGGGCGCCAGCGACCCGCCGGCCACCTCGGCTGCCTGCGCCCGCGCCACGCCATCGCGCCAACCAGCAGCAGTGCAATGCCCCCGACGGCGGCGGCCGTCACGACGCCGACCATGGGTGCAAGTCGCCAGGCCAACGCCAGCAGGGCTGTGCCGACGATGACTTCCAGGACTTGCTCGAAGCGGCTGGGCGGACGCCAGGCGCGCCAGCCCATGCTGGCCATTGTCAGCAGGGCGATCAGGCCACCGACCCAATCCGGCGTGCCCGCCCGGCGCAGCACAGGCGCGGCGTCGACCACAAAAGCGGCGTTGATGAGGTGCATGCCCAGGCTGTCCATGTCGAGCTGGCCATTGGCCATCAGCAGCACGCCGCGGCCGCTGGTCTCGCTGTAGCCGAGGAAGCTGCGAAAGCCGCCGGTGCCGCCGTTGTGCCAGATGATGCGGTCGCCGTGCTTCTCGGTTCGCATCCAGCCCAGGCCCACGGCGCCGGTCTCGTGGCGGCGTGCCTGTTCGCGCTCGGCGCCGGCGTCGAAAGGCGCGCGCCGCTGACGCGCCGCGTCGAGCAGCGCCAGCATCTGCTGCGCGTCGGCACGCAGGGCGCCGGCGCCGGCAAACGGCCCGATGGTCCACGCCGGCGTGGGCCGGCCGCGCTCGTCGTGACCCTGGATCTGCCCGGCGGCCAGGCTCTCGTCCAGGCCCGCGCCGGCGGCGCCGGCAGGGCGCAGGATCTCGGCTTCCATCACGCGCGCCAGGGGCTGGCCGGCCGCGCGCTCGAGCACCAGGCCCAGCAGGCCGAAGCCCAGGTTGGAGTAGGCGAAAACGGGCTTGTCTTCGCCACCCCAGTCGCGCAGCCAGGCCAGCACGTCGGCCTCACTGTAGTGGCGGTAGGGGTTGCCGGGATCGCGCAGCATCGAGGCCAGCAGACGCAGCGACATCGGCAGCCGCGGCAGGCCCGACCGATGCGTGGCCAGGCTGCGCAGCGTCAGCCGGCCCGCCGGCGTGCCGGCCAGTTGCGGCAGCCAGCGCTCGACCGCATCGTCCAGGCCCAGCCGGCCCTGGGCCGCCATGCGCGCCAGCAGGCTGCCGGTCATGGCCTTGGTGACCGACCCCAGCTCGAAGCGCGACTGCGCTGTCAGCGGCGTGCCGCCCCTGACCTGGGTACCGAGCAGGAGCAGCTCGCTGCCCTCCCCACTCAGGCGCGCGGCGACGAGCGCGCTGGCGGTGGCGAGATCCTGGCCGGGCGCGGCGATGCTGAGTTGGCGCTGCAGCAACTCGCGCTGCCCCGCAAAGGGCTCGGCGGCCTGCAGGCCGGTGCTCAGCGCCGTCGTCAAGATCAGGGCAAACATGGCCAGCCGGCTGCTGGGCGTTCGGGCATGGCGTGAACCGCGGACGAGATCGTTCATCGTCGAATGCTCGCATGGCATGGCCCTGCTTGCCCGTAGTCGAAGTGACTCTCGCCCGAACCGGGCATCATCGGCCGCAGTTTGTTTCGGGGAGCGTTTGTGCGTCTCGTAGGAATCCTGGGTCTGGCGCTGGTGTTGGCGGGCTGTGGCGGCGGGGGTGGCAGCACGGCGCCCGAGCCAGCGCCGGCCGCGCCCCCTTTGTCGGCGCAATGCGCGGCGAACTCCGTGGCGCGCTTGGACAGCGAACCGCTGACCGTCCACCAGAGCAGCGAGATCCACCTCATCAGCTGCGGCGGCGCGCTGGCAAACCTGCGCTGGAGCACCAGCGGCCCCAGCGCGCTCAAGCTGCTGACCGATCGCTCGCCCTCGCTGAGCGTGCTGCCCACGCAGCCCGGCGTGCACCGCTTCGAGATCCGCTTCACCGACGCCACGGGCCGCAGCCACAGCGGCAGCGTGGAGCTGAACGCGGCGCCCGCCGACCTGCCGCGCAACCTGCTGACGCGCGGTGACCCGAGCAGCTGGAGCGGCGACCGCCTGAGCCTGCGCGCCTGGCCGCAGGGCTACAGCGACGCCGAACTGGCCGGCGCCAACACGCGCTGGACGCGCGTCAGCGGCCCCGCTGTCACCATCACCGAGCCCGATTCGGCGCGCCTGCTCATCAGCGCGCCCAGCGTCACCAGCGAGCAGGTGCTGGTGCTGCGCGCCACGCTCAGCTGGAGTGACGGCCGAGCCATCAGCGACGACTTCCGCCTGCTCGTGCAGCCGGCGCCCGGCGCAGCCGCGAGCCCGCTGTTCAACGGCAACAACACCGCCACGCGCACCGTGCCGTATCTGGAAGCCGGGCCACGGGCGGCACTGCTGTCGCGCTGCATCTACAACCCGGCGCTGCAGAGCAGCGGCGCCGACCTGTGCACCCTGGGCGAGCTGCCCTTGCTGGGCCAGTCGGCGCCGGTGCCCACTGTCGAGCAGGTGATGCAGCGTGTGCTGGTCAGCCACGACTGGCAGGCCGAGGTCTTCGAGCGCTTCCTGCGCGAGCAAGATACGAGTGGCGACCTGCGGCGCATGCTGGCCGCGACCACCGCCGTGGTCATCGGCGGGCGCATCCGCCCGGCCTTCTACTGGAGCGCCACCGGCGCCATCTACCTCGACGCCAGCTACCTCTGGCTGACGCCGGAGCAGCGCGACACCGTCAGCGAGGCGCCCGACCCGCGCAGCGACTACGGCCGCGACCTGCAATACAGCAGCCCCTGGCGATACGTGAAGGACAACGCCTTTGCGACTCCGGCGCGATCGGTGACGGCGCGCGCCACGCGTGATCTCGCCGAGATTCGCGTCGAGCTGGGCCGCCTGCTGTACCACGAGCTCACGCATGCGGGCGACTTCTTCCCGCCGAGCAGTCATGCCAGCCTGGCGACGGATCGCCGGGTTTATGAGGCCGTGCCGGCGCAGACGCCGTCGCAGCGCCTGCAACAGCAACTGCCGTTCTATTCGCAAGAGATGGTGGGCCTGGGCCGGGTGCTGTTCTTCGGCGAGGCGTCGACGGCGACGCAACGTGCCTACAGCCCCGAGGCTGTCGCTCGCCTGTTCAGCCTGGACCGCGTCAACGACGACTACAGCTACTCGCTGCCCAGCAGTGCCACGGTGCCGCGCGAAGACGCCGCGATGCTGGTGGAAGAAGCGATGGTGCAGTTGCGCTATGGCGTGCTGCGTGACTTCGGCTTCACGCCGCTCATCCCCACGGGGGGCACGTCGGCCGACCAGACCCTGGTCTGGGGCCAGCGCGGGCGCATCGGCGATTCGGCCTTGCGCGCCCGGCTGCAACTCGTTCTCTCCGAGGTGATGCCCTGGGTGAGCGCGAGCGAGCTGTCGCGGCTGGCCGCGCCGGTGATGCTGCGCCCCGGCCTCACCTGGGGCCAGAACCTCGACCAGGCCGCCGTGCTGGCCAACCGCCCGCGCGCGCTGCGCAACGACGAACGCGAGCGCGAGCGTGAGATGGCGCGGCAGTTGCGGTTTCGGTGAGCGTTTCGGTGAGCTGATGCGCCAGCGGCGCGGTGGTAGCGTCGGCGCTGCATCCACCTACATCGCGACCTGATCCATGCCCGCTTTGCACTTGTTCCTGGCCCCGACCGTGGCCCTCCTTGCCGCCCTTGTGGGGGCTGTCACCGGCCCCGCTTTGGCGCAGCCCGTCCCCGATCTGCCGCCGCGCGTCGTCGCCCCCACCGACCAGGCGCAGTTCCGCCGACTGGTGCTGGACAACGGCCTGCGCGTGATGCTGGTGTCGGACCCGCGCTTCAACAAGTCGGCGGCTTCGATGCTGGCCGGCGTGGGGCAGATCGACGACCCGCGCGAGACGCCTGGCATGGCGCATTTCCTGGAGCACGTGCTGTCGCGCGGCAACGCCAAGTACCCCGGCGAGAACGAGTTCCTCCAGTACATCGACCGCAACGGCGGGCGTCGCAACGCCTTCACCGGCAGCGACTACACCGGCTACCACTTCGAGGTCCGGCACGACGCGCTCGACGGCGCGCTCGACCGCCTGGCGCATTGCTTCATCTCGCCGGCCCTCCTGCCCGACATGCTGGCGCGCGAGGTCAGCGCCGTACACAACGAGTCCATGCGCAACATCCAGGCCGACGGCTGGCGCATCACCGGCGTGATGCGCGAGGTCTACGACCCGGCCAGCGGCGAGAGCAAGTTCTCCACCGGCAACAAGGACACGCTGGCCAATGCCACGCCCGAGGCCGTGCGCGCCTTCTTCGTGCGCCACTACAGCGCCGAGCGCATGGCACTGGCGGTCACCGGCAAGGCCTCGCTGGACGAGCTGGAGAAGTCGGTGCGCGAGAAGTTTGCGGGCATCGAGCGGCGCAATCTGTCCGACCCGGCGCACACGCCGCGCTTCCTGCCGCGCAAGGATGCGCTGCGCCTGGTGCGCGTGGAGCCGCTGCGCGAGTTGCGCCAGCTGCGGCTCGAGTGGGTGCTGCCGGCGACGCGGCCGATGTTTGCCTCACGCTCGGACACGCTGCTCATCAGCCTGCTGGCGCACGCCGGCCCCGGCGGCCTCGTGCACAAGCTCAAGGCCGACGGTCTGGCCAACGGCGTGAGTGCCAGCGACTTCCAGCGCACGCCCAGTTACGGCTCGCTGTTCCTGGCTATGGACCTCACGCCGGCTGGTGAGCGCGAACTGGGCAAGGTGATGGAGACGGTCTACGGCTGGATCGAGCACTTGCGGCGCTCGCCCTTCCCGCGCGCGCACTTCGACGACCTGGCCCGCATCGGCGCGCTGCAAGAGACCTACGGCGACCGCGGCGAGGGTTCGGAGCTGGCCGTGCGCCTTTCACGGCAGGCCCTGTTCTACCCGCTGGCCGTGGCCGAGCGCGCCAGCACGGTCTGGGGCGCGCCCAGCGAGCCCGACTACCGCCGCCTGCTCGCCGCCCTGGTGCCCGAGAACATGGTCGCCATGCTGGCGTCAAAGGGCGTGCCGACCGACCGCCGCGAAAAGTACTACGGCACCGCCTACTCGGTGGAAGAGAGCCGCGGCCCGCTGTTCGATGCACTCAAGTCGCCGCGCGTCGACGCCAGCTTCGTGCTGCCGGGCGGCAACCGTTTCATGCCCGGCTCGACCGCCCTGGTTCCCGAACGCGCCACGCTGCTGATCGACGAGCCGGGCCTGGCGCTGCACCACTCGCCGGACACCGAGTTCCTGCGCCCGCAGACCGCGCTCGTGATGCGCTTCGTGCCCGTGCGCGAGATCGCCTCGGCCGAGTCGGAGGCGCTGTTGATGCTGTGGAGCCGCAGCCTCCTCGACGCGCTGCAGGCCGATCTGGCCGAGGCCGAAGCGGCCGGCGTGCGCGTCACGTCGGACATCAGTCTCGAAGGCCTGCGCCTGGCCATCAGCGGCTACGGTGACTCGCCGGCGCGCATGGCGCGGACCATCGCCGCGCGCATGCGCAGCTTCAGCCTGCCGGCGACACGCTTCGCCGACGTGCAGGAGCAAGCCGTGCGCGCACTGGCCAGCTACAGGCAGACAGAGGCCTTCACCGCGGCGGCCGACCGCCGACAGGCCATGCAGCGCGAGTTCCGCTACCTGCCCGATCAACTGCTGGCGCGCGTGCGCAGCGCCACCTGGGCTGATGTGCAGGGCTTCGGCCAGCGCCTGCTGTCACGCGGACGGCTGGAGGTGCTGGTGCACGGCCACATGACGCCCGAGGACGCGGTGGCCACGGCGCGCGCGCTGCATGCCTCGATCGGTGCCGCGCCGGCGCCGGCCGACGCGCTCTTGCGCCGCCGTCATCTGGTGATGAGCGCTGGCGAGACGCTGCTCGACACCGGCCTCGTCGAAGGCGTCAACGCGGCGTGGTCGGCAGAGCATCTGCTGGGCGAAGACTCGCCGCGCACGCGTGCCGCCTCGGTGCTGCTGGGCTCCTTCGTCACGGCGCCGTTCTTCGGCGAGATGCGCACGCGCCAGCAACTGGGTTACATCGCCAGCGCCGGCCCTTCGGTCTCCGGGCGCGAGCGCGGGCTGAACTTCGTCGTCCAGTCCAGCACGCATCCGGCGGCCGAGCTGCGCCAGCGCGCCGAGACCTTCATGGCGGGTCTGCCCGCGGCGCTGCGCGCGTTGAGCGCAGCCGATTGGACGGCGCTGAAGGCCGGTGCGCGATCACGCCTGGAACAGAAGCCCACCAACTTGGCCGAACGCGCCGACCGCCTGTTTGCCGACGCCTACACCTTTGTCGGCGAATGGGGCCGCACCCAGGCCAGCCTGCTGGCGCTGGACGAATTGACGCAGGCCGAGGCCGCAGCGCTGCTGGCCGACACCCTGGACCCCGCCAAGGCGCGGCGGCGCGTGGCCATGATGGACCCCATCGCCAAGCCGCCCGCCACCGCGCTGGCGCCCAGCTTCACCGACCGCGAGGCCTGGAAGCGGGAGCGGCAGTACCGTTAGGCCTCGCGCAGCGCGTCAGCCTGCGAGCGTCGGGTAGTCGGTGTAGCCCTTGGGACCGGGCGTGTAGAAGGTGCTCATGTCCACGGCGTTGAGGGCGGCGCCCGTGCGCATGCGCGCCACCCGATCGGGGTTGGCCAGGAAAGGCCGGCCGAGTGCGATGAGATCGGCGCGGCCGTCCACCAAGGCCGCTTCCGCGCTGGCCTGGTCGAAACCGCCGGCCAGGATCAGCGCCCCTTGAACGCGTCATGCACGGCCGCCTTCAGGCTGGCCGGCACGGGCGGCGCGCCCATCGCGGAGTGATCCAGCAGGTGCACGTACATCAAGCCAATCGCCGAGAGTTCGTCGACCAGCGCGAGGTACTGCGCGTCGACGTCCGGGTAGGCGCCGGTGCTGTTGAACACGCCGTAGGGCGACAGGCGGATGCCGACCTTGTCGGCGCCGATGGCCTGCGCCGCGGCGCGCGCGACATCCAGCGCAAAGCGGTTGCGGCCTTCGATGCTGCCGCCATACGCATCGGTGCGCGTGTTGACGATCGGGTTCATGAATTGCTCGATCAGGTAGCCGTTGGCGGCATGCAGTTCGACACCGTCAAAGCCGGCCTCGATGGCCAGCTGCGCGGACGGGGCGTACTCGGCCACGGCGTGCGCGATGTCGGCCTCGGTCATCGCACGCGGCGTGCCGTGGTCCTGCATGCCTTGCGCATCGGTGTACATCTGGCCCGGGCAGGCGCTGGCCACCGGGCCGACGATCTCGGCACCCGCGGGCAGGTTGGCCGCGTGCGTGACGCGCCCGGTGTGCATGAGCTGCAGGACGATCCTGCCGCCCTTGGCGTGCACGGCATCGGTGACGAGTTTCCAGCCCTGCACCTGCGCCGCATTGAAGAGCCCGGGGATGCGTGGATAGCCCAGCGCGTTGGGCGAGGGCGATGTGCCCTCGGTGACGATCAGGCCGGCCGTGGCGCGCTGGCCGTCGTACTCGGCCATCAGCGCGTTGGGCGTGCTGGCTTCGACGGCGCGGTTGCGCGTCATCGGCGACATGACGGCGCGGTTGCTCAGGGGCAGCGCTCGGATGAGGGTGGGTTCAAGAAGCACCGTGACTCCATTCGGGGAGCCGCGGTGTCTAGTCAATCTCGCGAGGTCTTGCGCGGCGCCAGCCACGACGCGATGCACCACTGTGCCGACCAGTAGCTGGCCAGGATCCACAGGCTGGCCAGCGGCAGCGGGCCGGCGAACTTGTGGCTGGCCAGCAGCGCATCGGACGTCATGAACAGCGCGCCGCCGATGGCCAGCCAGCCACCCCGCGGCCCACCGCTGCGCCACACCACGGCAGCCTGCGCAGCCATCGCGCCCAGGCAGGCCACGTAAGCCAGCACCGGCAGGCGCAGTGCGCCGGGCACGCCGGGCCACAGCTGCCACAGGATCAACGCCGCCAGCACGCCGTAGGCTGCAAACCAGCCCGGCCGCGCCGCCAACCGCTGCGTGCGCGTGAAGGCCACCAGGTAGGCCAGATGGGCGAGCAAAAAGCTCACGAGCCCGGGCAGAAAGCCCTGCTGCGGCCACATCAGCGCCACGTCGCCGGCCAGCGAGCACGCCAGGCCGATCAGCACCCAGCGGCGCACGAGCGGCGTGTCATGCCCGCGTTGCCATGCATAGGCGATGACGATGAGTGTCGTCAGCGGCTTGAAGACGAAGTTCAGCCACGGCGCGTCAAGCGCCCAGGGCGCGGAGGCGATGGCCAGTGAGGCGGTCAGCACAGCGACGACCGCCCGCATTCGATCGTGCATCGCCTTCGTCATGGTCAAGCTCCTACGGGCGGCGCCGCCGCCACCTTGGCCGCCATCGCGTCGCGCAGCTTCTTCAGCCGCGCGCGCGGGTCTTCCTTGTTCTTCACCTCGTCGAGCTTCATCTCCTTGATGAAGCGGCTGGGCACGCCGGCAACCGTGTCGCGGCCCTTCTTGCGCCGGCGCAGCGTGCTCACGGCCAGCGTGTGGCGGGCGCGCGTGATGCCGACGTACATCAAGCGGCGTTCTTCCTGCAGCCGCTCGGGCGTCATCTCGGCGGTCTTGTCTTCGCTGCTGCTGCGAAACGGGATCAAGCCTTCGTTGATACCGGCCAGGATGACGTGCGGCCACTCCAGGCCCTTGGCGGCGTGCAGCGTGCTCAGGGTGACCACATCCTGCTCGTCGCCGCGATCGGCCAGGCTGATGATGACGCTGATGGTCTGCGCCACCTGCAGCACGCTGAAGCGTTCGCTCTCGAAATTTGCGCCGCCCTCTTGCGTGATCTCGCCACCGCAGCGCCGCGCGATCCAGTCGACGAAGTCGAGCACGTTGGACCAGCGCGCGGCGGCCAGCTTCTCGCTGTCGCCGTCGTCGAAGAGGTGCTGTTCGTAGCGGATGGCACCCAGCCAGTCGAGCAGCAGCGCCTTGGCGTCTTCGCTGCCGGTGGCGTGGCGGGCGCGGTGCTCCAGGTCGCTGAGTTCGCGGCCAAATTCCTGCAGCGCGTCGACCGCCTTGCCCTTGAGTGCGGCACCCAGGCTGGGCGCGAACAAGGCCTCGAACAGGCTGATCTTCCAGGTCGACGCGAACTCGCCCAGGCTGGCCAGCGTCTGGTGGCCGATGCCGCGCTTGGGCGTGGTCACGGCGCGCAAAAAGGCAGGGTCGTCGTCCTGATTCACCAGCAGGCGAAGCCAGGCGCAGAGGTCCTTGATCTCGGCGCGATCAAAGTAGCTTTGCCCGCCCGACACCTTGTACGGGATCTGCGCCGCGCGCAGCTTCTGCTCGAAGACCTTGGCCTGGTGGTTGGCGCGGTAGAGCACCGCGAAGTCGCTGAACTTCAGCTCGCTGCCGCTGATCGATCCGCCACCGCGCAGCGCCTGGATGCGGGCCACGGCGCG
>JANPMR010000415.1:0-6337 GCA_031427055.1 Rubrivivax sp. | reverse complement strand
CTGCTGATGGTGGTGGGCACCGTCACGCACAAGCAGGCGCCGATCCTGCTGAAGGTCTACGAGCAGATGTGCGAGCCCAAGTGGGTGATGGCCTTCGGCGTCTGCGCCACCAGCGGCGGCTTCTATCAAAACTACGCGGCACTGCCTGGCATCGACCGCGTGATCCCGGTGGACATCTACATCCCCGGCTGCCCGCCGCGGCCCGAGATGGTGATCGACGGCATCATGCAGTTGCAGGACAAGATCGCGGGCTCGCGCCACCTCATCGTCAACGACAGGTTCTGACGATGACCACGGCAATCGTCGACCTTCTGACACAGCAACTGCGGCCGGCCGCCGGTGACGGCGCGCTGTCGCACGGCGTCTTCGTGCTGCAGCTCGCGCCCGCCGAGCTGACGCCCACGGTGAAGCGCCTGCGCGACGAGTTCGGCTTCGACATGTTCCTCGACGTCACCGCCGTCGACTGGATGGGGCAGACGCCACGCTTCGAGGTCGTGCACCATTTCTATTCCAGCACGCAGCACATCCGCGTGCGCCTGAAGACGCGGGTCGGCGAGAGCGAGCCCGTGGTCGATTCGCTGACGCCGCTGTACGGCTCGGCCGCCTTCATGGAACGTGAGTGCCACGACATGTATGGCATCCGCTTCGAAGGCAACGCCGACCTGCGGCCGATCCTGCTCTACGAAGGCTTTGTCGGCCACCCGCTGCGCAAGGACTATCCCAAGCAGCAAGAGCAACCGCTCGTGCCCTACCGCAACTGACCGCCGAGAGCCCGCGTGGACGCCCCTTACCGCCCGATCGCCAACCCGGTGCGGTCGATCTTCGACAAGCCGCTGCGCGACGACAGCGTGGTGGTCAACATCGGCCCCTCGCACCCCGCCACCCACGGCACGGTGCAGATCATTGCCGAGCTCGACGGCGAGCGCGTGCTGCGCAGCGACATCCATTGCGGCTATCTGCACCGCGGCTTCGAGAAGGAGTGCGAGGACCACACCTGGCACAACCTCATTCCCTACGTCGACCGCCTCAACTACGTGTCGGCGCTGATCAACGACTTCGCGTACTGCGGTGCGGTCGAGCAGCTGATGGGCGTGCAGATCACGCCGCGCTGCAAATACCTGCGCACGCTGCTCAGCGAGTATTCGCGCCTGGTCGATCACATCACCTGCATCGCCGCCGGCCTGATGGAGCTGGGCGCGATGACGGCGTTTTTGTACCTGGTGATGATCCGCGACTACATGTACGAGCACCTGGCGGCGCTCACCGGCGCGCGCGTGACCTACACCTACGGCCGCATCGGTGGCCTGGCGCGCGACCTGCCCGAAGGCTGGCTGGTGCGCATGGAAGAGATCCTCGTGCAGTACGAAGATTTCGTCGGCCGCGTGCACGGCCTGGTGGACCGCAACCGCATCTTCATCGACCGCATGCGCGACGTGGGCGTGCTGAGCCAGGCTGACGCGCTGAGCTACGGCTGCACCGGCCCGATGCTGCGCAGCACCGGGCTGGCGCGCGACCTGCGCAAGGACACGCCTTACCTGGCCTACGCCGAACTCGACTTCGAGGTGCCGGTGGGCATCAAGGGCGACAACTACGACCGCTACTACGTGCGCATGTGCGAGATGGACGAGTCGGTGCACATGATGCGGCAGCTGGCGCAGATGCTGCAGTCACCCGAAAACCAAGGCCCGATCAACGTCGACGACCGCCGCTGCAGCTTTCCGGAAAAGCCGCTGGTCTACACCCAGATCGAGTCGCTCATCAACCACTTCAAGCTGGTGATGGACGGGCCCGTGGTGCCGGCCGGCGAGGTCTACCTCGCGCACGAGGCGCCCAACGGCGAGCTCGGCTTCTACCTCGTCAGCACCGGCGGCGGTATCCCGTACAAGGTGCATGTGCGCAGCCCCAGCTTCGTACACATGGGCGTGGCCAACCGCCTGCTCGACGGCGGCCAGGTGGCCGACATCGTGCCCACCTTCGGCTCGATCAACATGATCGGCGGGGAGTGTGACCGGTGAAGCATCTGATCCCCGAATTCGAGGTGATGAAGCGCCGCTACCCGGCGGGCTGCGAGTCGTCGCTGGTGCTGCCCTGCCTGCACCGCATCCAGGCCGAGCGCGGCTTCATCGCCGACGAGGACATCGCGGGCCTGACCGATTACCTCGGCGTCGCGCGCATCCAGGTCGAAGAGGTTGTCGCGCACTACTCGATGTTCCGCCGCAAGCCCATCGGCGACTTTCATCTGCAGGCCTGCCGCAACGTCAGCTGCTCGATGCGCGGCGCCGAGGGCGTGATCGAGCACCTGTGCAAGCGCCTGGGCGTGCAGCCGGGGCAGACCACGGCCGATGGCCGCTTCACGCTGGGCACGGTGGAGTGCCTGGGTTCCTGCGGCACGGCGCCGGTGGTGATGGTCAACGAGGCCTATCACGAGAACATGACGGCGGCCAAGCTCGATGCCCTGATTGCGGAGCTGCGCAGATGACAGGCCGCAAGCTGATCATGAACTTCGAGGTCACGGCGACCTCGCATCTGCTGGCCGACTACCAGGCACGCGGCGGCTATGCCACGCTGGCCAAGGTGCTGCGCGAGATGCGGCCCGAGCAGGTCACCAAGGAGGTCGCGGCCTCGGGCATCCTGGGCCACGGCGGCGCGGCCTTCCCGGCTGGCCGCAAGTGGGGCGTCATCAAGCTCAACGACGAACAGCCGCATTACCTGTGCGCCAACGCCGACGAGGGCGAGCCCGGCACCTTCAAGGACCGCTGGATTCTTGAGAACGCGCCGCACTTGCTGATCGAGTCGATGGTCATCTCGGCCTACGCACTGCAGGTTCGCAACGCCTTCGTCTACATCCGCGGCGAGTTCGACCTGCCGTATCGGCGCCTGGCCGCGGCGGTGGAAGAGGCCTACGCCGCCGGCCTGCTGGGCGAGCACGTCCTGGGCAGCGAGCACGCGCTGGATCTGGTGGTCTACCGCGGCGCCGGCAGCTACGTCTGCGGCGAGGCCTCGGCGCTGATCACTTCCATCGAAGGCAAGAAGGGCTACCCGCGCAACCGGCCGCCGCGCCTGACGGTGCGCGGCCTGTACCAGCGGCCCACGGTGATCAACAACGTCGAGACGCTGTCCAACGTGGCGCGCATCGTCGAGATGGGTGGCGAGGTCTTCAAGCAGATCGGCATGCCCAAGAGCCCGGGCACACAGCTGGTGTCGATCTCGGGCCACATCCAGCGGCCCGGCGTCTACGAGCTGGAATACGGCTACCCGCTCAAGAAGTTCCTCAATGAAGACTGCGGCGGCGGCATCAACGGCGTGCCCATCAAGTGCATCGTGCCCGGCGGCATCTCGACCAAGGTGCTGACCGACGCCGAACTCGAACACGTCACCTACGACCACGCCTCGCTGACCAAGGCCGGCTCGGGCGTGGGCTCGGGCGGCATGATCGTCATCGGCGAGGGCACCTGCATGGTCCGCCTGCTGCAGGTGATGCTGCGCTTCTATCACCACGAAAGCTGCGGCCAGTGCACGCCCTGCCGCGAAGGCATGGGCTGGATGCACCGCATCATCGACCGCATCGTCGATGGCAAGGGCCAGCCGGGCGACATCGAACAACTGCAGCGCATCTCGATCGCCAACGACGGCACCACGATCTGTGGCATGGGCGACGCGGCCGGCTACGCCACGCTGGGCATCATCGCCAAGTACCGCGACGAGTTCGAGTACTTCATCGAGCACAAGCGCTCGCGCTGCGGCGGCGTGCTGGACATCGCGACAGCGGTGGCCCAAGGAAGCGCCGGGCCGTCCCAAGCTTCCTTGCTCCCCCCTGGGGGGGCGGACGCCGCATCGCGGCGGCCTTGGGGGCCCACATGATTGAGATCTTCATCAATGGCCTGGCGGTGCAGGCCGAAGACAACCAGACCGTGATGCAGGTCGCCAAGGCCAGCGGCCACTTCATCCCCTACTTCTGCTGGCACCCGCAGCTCTCGGTGCCGGGCAACTGCCGCATCTGCGTGGTCGAGGTCGAAGGCGAGGGCGGCGGCGGCGGTTGGCTGGATATCGCCTGCAACATGCCCGTCAGCAAGGGCATGCGCGTGCTCACCGATTCGCCCAAGGTGCGCGAGCGGCGCAAGGCCACGCTGCAGTTCATCACCCTCAACCACCCGGTGGACTGCGGCATCTGCGACAAGGCCGGCGAGTGCACGCTGCAGGACTACCACTACACGTACAACGGCGAGCCCTCGATCTCGATCGAGCCCAAGGTGCACGCCACCAAGCATTTCGACTTGTCCGAGCGCATCGTGCTCGACAACGAGCGCTGCATCCTGTGCACGCGCTGCGTGCGCTTCACGCGCGAGATCTCCAAGACGAACGCACTGGGCGTGATCGACCGCGGCGACCATTCGCTGATCCGCCCGGTGGAAAGCGGCGCCTTCGAGAGCGACCCGTATTCCGACAACGTGATCGACCTCTGCCCGGTGGGCGCGCTCCTGTCCAAGCGCACGCTGCACCAGGCGCGCGTCTGGTACCTGAAAGCCACGCCGCAGATCTGCCCGGGCTGCGAGCGCGGCTGCAACGTCGACATCTGGCACCGCAAGAGCGAGTGGAAGCTCAAGGCGCTGGACGCGAAGCTCAACGCGCGCATCGACCGCGTCACGCCGCGCGAGAACGCCGAAGTCAACGGCCCGTGGGTTTGCAACAAGGCGCGTGACCTGGCGCAGCACTTCGAGCGCGCCCGCGCCCTGCAGCCCATGATGAAGGGCACGCCGGTGCAACCCAATGCGGCAATGAACGCCGCGCTGGCGCTCTTGCAGGCCGCGCGCCGGCCGGTGGCGCTGGTGTCCAACTGGGCTTCGAACGAAGAGCTTGCGGCCTTCGCCGGCTTTGCCGCCACCTTGGCGCCGCGCCTGGCGTGCCACGTCAAGACCGATTGCCTGCCCGTTGCCGGCGAGGTGGTGCAGGACGACATCCTCATCCGCGCCGACAAGAACCCCAACACCGCAGCCGCCAAGGCCTTGTTTCCGCTGCTGCCCGCGGACACCCGCGCCGCCTTCCCGGCCGACACGGATCTGGTGCTGGTGTGGGGCGAAGGATTCAACTTCGCCGACCTGCCGCCCGCGGCCAAGATCATCTACCTCAACAGCTGGCTGCAGCCCGAGAACGGCCATGCCGACGTCTTCCTGCCCATCAGCGTGCAGACCGAGCGCAGCGGCCACTACACCAACTTCGAGGGCGTGGTGAGCGGCTTTGAGCCCTGCTTCGTCAAGCCGCCTGGCGTGGCCGACGCGGCTGAGCTGTTCGCCGCGATGGCCTTGGCCTTGGCGCGCGTTCCCGTGGCAGCCGCGCCATGAAGCAAGACCTGCTCGTCGCCCTCGTCTTCATCGGCTACGCCATCGGCATGCTGATGACCTTCGGCACCCTGCTGACCTGGGTCGAACGCAAGCAGGCGGCCGTGATGTCGGACCGCATCGGCGCCAACCGCGCCTATGTGCGCCTGCCCTTCACGCAGGTCAAACTGGTGTGGCTGGGCCTCTTTCACGGCATTGCCGACGGCATCAAGATGCTGGTCAAGGAAGACTTCAAGCCGCGCACCCACGACTGGTACGCCTATGCGGTGGCGCCCTGGGTGGTCTTCACGCCGGTGCTGCTGGTCTTTGCGGTGGTGCCCTTTGGCGGCCTGCTCGACCCCGGGCGGCTCGTCCCGGCGCTGGCCGACTGGTTTGGTGGCCGCACCTACCCGATGCAGATCGCGCGGCTCGACGCCGGCCTCTTGATGGTGTTTGCGTTTGGCGGCATGAGCATCATCGGCGCCATGCTGGCGGGCTGGGCTTCGGCCAACAAGTTCTCGCTGCTCGGCGGCATTCGCGCCGGCTCGCAGATGATCAGCTACGAGCTGGTGATGGGCCTCACCGTGCTGGGCCTGATCCTCATCTTCGGCACTGTCGATCTGGGTTCGATGGTGCAGCAGCAGTCGGGCCTGATCTGGGGCTGGCTGCCGGCCTGGGGCCTTGTCTATCAACCCTTTGCGGCAGTGCTTTTCATGACCGCGGCGATCGCCGAGAACAAGCGCATTCCCTTCGACCTGCCCGAGGCCGAGTCCGAGCTCATCGCCGGTTACTACACCGAGTACAGCGCGATGAAGATGGGCCTGTTCATGTTTGCCGAGTTCATCGAGATCGCGATCATCGGCGCGCTCTTCACCACGCTGTTCCTGGGCGGCTACAACCTGCCCTACATGAACGACAGCGGCTTCGCCTTTCCGGGCGGCGCCACGCTGGCCATGAGCCACGGCGCGGTAGTGGCCACGCAGCTCGTCGTCTTCCTGGTCAAGGTCATGATGGTGTGCAGC
>JANPMR010000414.1:0-3141 GCA_031427055.1 Rubrivivax sp. | reverse complement strand
CGGTGTGGGTGAGGTGCTGCGCATCACGCAGCAGGAGCTGGGCTACCTGGTGGGCCTGTCGCGCCAGCGCGTCAACCAGGCGCTGGACGCCCTGCAGGCCGCAGGCGTGGTGCGGGTGGAATACGGCGGCGTGCGCGTGCTGTCGCTGGACGCGCTGCGCAGCTACCGAAGCGTCTGAACTGCCGCCAGACGCTGCTGCGGCCGCACTCCGGCCGCACTCCGGCCGCGGTAACACGGCAGTCCTACACTGGCGACTTCATCGCAGCCCTCAGATCCATGACCACTTGCCGACTCTTTCTTCCGCTTGCCCTGCTCGCGCTGGCCGCGTTGCTGGCCGCGCCCCCAGTGCAAGCCCAGCCGGCGCTGCCCGCCGGCATCACCGCCGTCACCAGCGTCGAAGGCATCACCGAGTACCGCCTGGCCAACGGCCTGCAGCTGCTGCTGGTGCCCGACGACTCCAAGCCCACCACCACCGTCAACGTCACCTACCGCGTGGGCAGCCGGCACGAGAACTACGGCGAGACCGGCATGGCCCATTTGCTGGAACACATGGTGTTCAAGGGCACGCCCACGACCAAGAACGTGTGGGCCGAGTTCACCAAGCGCGGGCTGCGCGCCAATGGCAGTACCAGCTACGACCGCACCAATTACTTCGCCAGTTTCGCCACCAACGAAGACAACCTGCAGTGGTACCTGAGCTGGCAGGCCGACATCATGGTCAACAGTTTCATTGCTCGCGCGGACCTGGACACCGAGATGACGGTGGTGCGCAACGAGTTCGAGCGGGGCGAGAACAACCCCGGGGGTGTGCTGCTGCAGAAGATGTTTGCCACCATGTACGACTGGCACAGCTACGGCCGCACCATGATCGGTGCCCGCACCGACATCGAGAACGTCGACATCCCGCGCCTGCAGGCCTTCTACCGCCAGTACTACCAGCCGGACAACGCCACCCTCATCGTGGCCGGCAAGTACGACCAGGCCAAGGTCTTGGCCTGGGTCGCCCAGTACTTCGGCGTTCTGGCGCGCCCGCAGCGCACGTTGCCGGCGATGTACACCCTGGACGCGCCCCAGGACGGCGAGCGCCAGGTGACGGTGCGGCGTGTCGGCGGCACGCCGTTGATCTACATGACGTACCACGTGCCGCCGAGCCCGCACCCGGACTCGGCCGCGGTGGAGATGCTGGCCCAGGTTCTTGCCGACACACCGGGCGGACGGTTGCACAAGCGGCTGGTGGAGCCACGCGTCGCCGCGCGTGCGTTCGGTTTCACCTGGCCGCGCGCCGAGCCCGGGCCGCTGATCCTGGGGGCCGCACTGGCGCCGGGGCAGGATGTCGACCCGGCACGCCAGGCCATGTCCGCCGTCCTCGACGGACTGGCGAATGAGCCGATCACCGCCGAGGAACTTGAGCGCGCCCGCCTGGGCTGGCTGAACAACTGGGACCAGGGCTTCACCGACCCCGAACGCGTCGGCGTGGCCTTGTCCGAGGCCGTCGCCCTGGGCGACTGGCGCCTTTACTTCCTGCAGCGCGACAACGTACGCAAGACCACGCTGTCCGACGTCAGCCGTGTCGCCACCACCTGGCTCAAGGCCGACAACCGTACGGTGGGAATCTATCTGCCCACAGCCAAGCCCGAGCGCGCCCCGCAGGGCGCCAAGGTCGACGTGGCGGCGCTGGTCAAGGACTACAAGGGCGACGCCGCCGCCGCGCAGGCCGAGGTCTTCGACCCCACGCCGGCGACGCTGGACGCGCGCACCAAGCTCAGCAAGACCGGCGCGGGCCTGAAGGTGGCGCTGCTGCCCAAGGGCACGCGCGGGCGCATCGTGCAGGCCCGGCTGGTGCTGCGCTTTGGTGACGAAAAGAGCTTGTTCGGCCGCGAAATGGCGGGCTCGTTCACGGCCGGGCTGCTCGACAAGGGCGGCGCCGGATTGAGCCGCCAGCAGATCGCCGACGCCTTCGACAAGCTGCAGGCCGAGGTCGGCTTCGGCAGCGACGACCAGACGCTGTCGGTCAGCATCACCACCAAGCGCGACAGGCTGCCCGCGGTGATCGAGCTGGTGGGCAAGCTGCTGCGCGAGCCGGCCTTTCCGGCCGAGCCGCTTGAAGAAGCGCGTCGCCAGTGGCTCACCGGCATCGAACGCCAGCGCAAGGAGCCCGACGCGGTGATCAGCAACCTGATTGCCCGCCACGGCAACCCCTATCCGCGTGGTGACCTGCGCCATGCCAGCAGCTTTGACGAGATGGAGCAGGACGTGAAGGCGGTGACGCTGGAGCAGGTGCGCGAGTACCACCGGCGCTTCTACAGCGCCGCCAGCGGCGAGTTCTCGGCCGTGGGCGACATGGACGAGGCCGCGGTGCGCAAGGCGCTCGACACCGCCTTCGCTGGCTGGCGCCAGCCGGCCGCCGGCGCGCTGCCCTTCGTGCGCCTGCCGCAGCCGCTGGTGCAGGCGCCGGCCAAGCGTTTCGTCGAAGTCACGCCTGACAAGGCCAACGCCAACCTGCGCGGGCAACTCACGCTGCCGCTGTCCGACCGGCATGCCGACCATCCGGCACTGACGATGGGAAATTACATCTTTGGCTTCTTCGGCAACTCGCGGCTGTGGAAGCGCATCCGCGAGACCGACGGTCTGAGCTACGACGTCGGCTCGCAGGTCAACTGGAGCTCGATCGAGAACAACACCACCTGGTCGGTGAGCGCCATCTTCGCGCCACAGAACCAGGCCAAGGTCGAGGCGGCGCTGATGGAGGAGCTCGCGCGTTCGCTCAAGGACGGCTTCACGCAGGCCGAGCTCGACCAGTCGCGCGCCGGCCTGCTCAACTTCCGCCGCCTGTCGCGTGCGCAGGACGGCGCCGTTGCCGGGGCGCTGACACGCAACCTCTACCTCGAACGCCGCTTCGCCTTCGCGCAGCAGATCGACGACGCCATCGCCAAACTCACCCTTGAGCAGGTCAACGTGGCCTGGCGCAAGTACATCGACCCGCAACGCCTGGTGATGGCTTGGGGCGGCGACTTCAAGCAACCCTAGGCGCAGGAGGCACCATGTCCGAAGACGACGACGCCCGCGACCGCGCCGAACAGCGCACGCTGATCATGCCCCGGCGCGACCAGGGCAGCGAGCTCAAGCCCGGCACGCAGTTGC
>JANPMR010000413.1:0-3370 GCA_031427055.1 Rubrivivax sp. | reverse complement strand
CACGCGGTGACGCTGCTGCTCATCCTGCTCGTTGCCGCGCCACTGGCCAGCCACGTGCCGCTGGCGGCGCTGGCCGGCATCCTGATGTTCGTGGCCTGGAACATGTTCGAGGGCCACCAGTTCCTGAGACTGCGTCACTATTCGCTGCAGTACCGCACGGTGATGGTGGGCACCTTCTTGCTGACCATCGTGTTCGACATGACGGTGGCCGTGGAGGTGGGCCTGGTGCTGGCCTGCGTGTTCTTCATCTGGCGCATGGGCACGCTGTTCAGCGTCAAGCCGCACGTGCCCGCCGGCGGCGCCGCGCTGCCCGAAGGTGTGCACGCCTTCGAGCTCTACGGCTCGCTGTTCTTTGGCGCCGTGGGCAATATCGAGGCCCTGCCCGAGCAGTTGCCGCCGGGCACGCGGGCCGTGGTGCTGGACATGCAGCGCCTGGTGTCGATGGACACCTCGGGCCTGGACGCGCTGGAACAGCTGCACCGCCTGCTCAGACGCCAAGAGGTGGCGCTGGTGCTGGCCAACGTCAATGAGCAGCCGCTGTCACTGATCCGGCGCTCGGGCTTCGAGGACGTGCTGGGCGCAGAAAACATCGTGCCGGACGTGTTCGGCGCGGCGCACGGCGCGGCCGGCCCGCCCTCAGGCTGACACCGACCGCCGCCGCCACACCACCGGCACGGCGGCCAGCGCGGCCAGGCGGCGGCCGGCCCGGCGCTCGGCCGCCTCGCGGCGCGCCGACACATACCCGACCGCGAACCAGGCCGCGGGCTCGACGGCGGCCTGGGTGCGGAACAGCGCCTCGGCCTGGTGCAGGTCGTTGAGCTCGCCCAGTGCATCCAGTGCGTCAAGAAGGGCGCGGCGCAGGCGCGCAGCGGGGCGCTTCTTGAGCAGTCCCCAGAAGGGCTCGAGCGCATAGCGAAGGCGCTTCAGCCGCTTGCGCAGGCGGTGCTGCTCGGCCACGCTGCGCGACGCGAAGGCACGGGCGTCGCGCCGCACACGGCGCCACAAGGGCAGCAGGCGGTCGCGAGCGGCCTTCGCCAGCGCCTTGCCATCGGGCGTTGAGGTCGTGGGCGGCGATTGCGGCGCAGCAGCCCCCTCGGCCAATGCCAGCGTGCGCAACAGCAGCAGCGTGACGGCAGCACTGCGCACGACCTCGCCAGCGGCCGGCGCCGGTGGCCCGGCCGGCCAGTCGAAGGGCGGCGCAGCGGCGCCGGTCAGCGCGTCGCGCAATGTCGCCGCCATCACGTCGCGGTCGCGTGCGGCGCCCAGGTCGGCAAAGGGGGCGCGCCAGTCGGCTTCGAGCGCCAGCGCCGCGGCCGCGTCGCCGCCCCAGTCGGCATAGACGCGCAGCACGCTGCGCAGCCGGCGCAAGGCCACGCGCAGCTGGTGCAAGTGCTCGGGCGTGCCGCTGCCACCGGCGATCTCGGACGCGTTGGGCATGGCCTGCGCCAGCGTGGCCTGCACCATCGCCTGCCAGGCTTGGCGCGTATCGACACACGCTGCCAATGCCGGTGCCACCGACTTGACGGCCGGCACGCCGTCCAGCCCGAGCGCCAGGCGGTGGCCCTGTTCGGATTTGGTGCGCACGTCCCACCACAGGCCGAAGCGCGACACCCAGCGCGCGGCCATCGCAGGCAAGGCCGACGCCGGGCCGCTGATGAGCTCGAACTCGATCTCGTCGACCTTCAAACGGCGATCGCCGGCGATGATCTCGCCCTGGTCGTGCGCGATTTCGATGGCGGCGCCGCCCACGCGCACGATGCGGTGCAGGCGCCGGATGTCGGCGCGGTAGATCGGCTGCAGTTCGGCGCCCCCGGCCTGCGCCGCGCCCAGCGCTGCGCTCAAGGCTGCTGCGGCGGGCGTGCCGGCGTGGCGGGCGATGTCAAGCGCCGGCACCGCCGCCTGCGCACCCAGCCGCACCTCGTGTTCGAGCCGCCGGGCCAAGCCGTCGCCGCGGCCCTTGAGTGTCTGCACCCAGACGCGGCCCTCCTTGCGCAGGCGCAGCGCCACGCCGGCGGCGGCCAGTTGACGGTCGGGTGTGTCGAAATACACCGCCTGCAGCCGCGTGCTGCGGGCCGTGGCGGTGCCGACGGCCTTGTGCAGGGCCGCACTGCGCGCGGCGCTGACCTGGAACTTCAACTCGGTTTCCATCGACATGATCGGGGCCGTCGGGCGGGTTTGGCGTGGACAAGCTCGTCCAAGCGGCATCATCGCCCAATCTCTGAGCCGCCCGACTCGATGCGCCCGCCCAGCGGCCCCGCCGGGCCGCGTAAAATCAGCGCTCAGCCTGCCCGAGCCCGCCGCCATGCCCCTGTTCTGGAAGCACTACAAGTCAGAAGTCACCAGCTTCATCGAGGAGCTGAAGGCGAAGAAGCCCTCGCTCGAGGAAGAACAGCGTGCCGGCCGCGCCCTGCTGTGGGATCGTGCGCTCGACCGCACCGAGCAAGCCGATTGGCAAGACGCCACCGTGCCGCAGCAGGCCTACGTCTACCAGACCAAGCCCGGCGCTTGAGCAGCACGGAGTTGGCCGCCGACGCGGCCGCGCTGGCCGTCCATGTCGAGCCGTCGGTGCCCGAGGTGGTGGACCAGATTGCCGTGGCGCGCCTGTATGGCGAGCCGCTGTTTCGCATGCCGCAGGACCTGTACATCCCGCCGGATGCGCTGGAGATCTTCCTCGAGGCCTTCGAGGGCCCGCTGGACCTGCTGCTCTACCTGATCCGCAAGCAAAACTTCAACATCCTCGACATCCCGCTGGCCAGCGTGACGCGCCAGTACCTGGATTACGTCGACCAGATCCGCCACCACAACCTCGAGCTGGCGAGCGAGTACCTGCTGATGGCGGCGATGCTGATCGAGATCAAGAGCCGCATGCTGCTGCCGCCCAAGAAGCGCACCGATGGCGGCGAGCCCGAAGACCCGCGCGCCGAGCTGGTGCGCCGGCTGGTGGAGTACGAGCAGATCAAGCGCGGCGCCGCCAAGCTCGACGCGCTGCCGCTGCTGGGCCGCGACTTCCTGCGCGTGCAGGTGCATGTCGAGCAAAGCCTGCAGCCGCGTTGGCCGGACGTCGACCCCGACGACCTGAAGCAAGCCTGGCGCGAGATCATCCAGCGCGCCAGGCTCAACCAGCACCACACCATCAGCCGCGAGCAGCTCAGCGTGCGCGAGCACATGAGCATCGTGCTGCGTCGCCTGCAGGGGCGGCGCTTCGTTGAGTTTCACGAGCTGTTCGACGCCGGCCGCGGCTCGGCGGTGCTGGTGGTGACCTTCATCGCCATGCTCGAGCTGTCGCGCGAGCGGCTGCTCGAAGTGACGCAGGCCGAGGCCTTCGCGCCGATCTACGTGCGGCTGGCCTACACGCCGAGCTGACGCCTCA
>JANPMR010000412.1:0-2085 GCA_031427055.1 Rubrivivax sp. | reverse complement strand
GCGCTGACGCGGCGCTTCCAGACCGTGCAGGTCGATGAGCCCGACGAGCCCAAGGCGATCCTGATGATGCGCGGCGTGGCCAGCACGATGGAAAAGCACCACAAGGTGCAGATCCTGGACGAGGCGCTGGAGGCCGCCGTCAAGCTCAGCCACCGCTACATCCCGGCGCGCCAGTTGCCCGACAAGAGCGTGAGCCTGCTCGATACCGCCTGCGCGCGGGTGGCCGTCAGCCTGCACGCCACGCCGGCCGAGGTGGACGACTGCCGCAAGCGCATCGAGGCGCTGGAGACCGAGCTCGGCATCATCGCCCGCGAGAAGGCCATCGGTATCGACATCGGCAAGCGCGAAGCGGATGCTAGCGAACTGCTGGCGGGCGAACGCACTCGCCTGGCCGGGCTGGAGCTGCGCTGGACGACCGAGCGCGAGCTCGTCGACCTGATGCTCGACCTGCGCGCCAAGCTGCGTGCCGGCATCCAGCCTGTAGAAGGCACCGGCAGCAAGCTCGAGGCCGACGCCGCCGCCGAGGCGGTGGCCGAGGGCCTGAGCGATGCAGGAACCGCGGCCGACAAGCAGGCCGTCCTGGACGCCGAGCGCGCAGCACTGCTGGCGCAGCTCAACGAAGTGCAGGGTAAGCTCGTCGCGCTGCAGGGCGAGACGCCGCTGATTCTGCCCACTGTGGACTACCAGGCTGTGGCCGCGGTGGTGGGCGACTGGACCGGCATCCCCGTGGGCCGCATGGCGCGCAACGAGATCGAGACCATCCTGAAGGTGGCCGACGCGCTGGCGCAGCGCGTCATCGGACAGGACCATGCGATGGCGATGATCGCCAAACGCATCCAGACCTCGCGCGCCGGGCTGGACAACCCGAACAAGCCGATCGGTGTGTTCATGCTGGCCGGCACCAGCGGCGTCGGCAAGACCGAGACCGCGCTGGCGCTGGCCGAGGCCTTGTACGGTGGCGAGCAGAACCTCATCACCATCAACATGAGCGAGTACCAGGAGGCACACACGGTCTCCACGCTCAAGGGCGCGCCCCCCGGCTATGTGGGCTATGGCGAAGGCGGTGTGCTGACCGAAGCCGTGCGGCGCAAGCCCTACAGCGTGGTGCTGCTCGACGAGGTGGAAAAGGCCCACACCGACGTGCACGAGATGTTCTTCCAGGTCTTCGACAAGGGCTACATGGAGGACGGCGAGGGCCGCTTCATCGACTTCAAGAACACACTCATCCTGCTCACCACCAACGCCGGCACCGACCTCATCGCGAGCCTCTGCAAGGACCCCGACCTGATGCCCGACCCCGAGGGCATGACCAAGGCGCTGCGCGAGCCGCTGCTCAAGATCTTTCCGCCCGCGCTGCTGGGGCGGCTGGTCGCCATTCCTTACTACCCGCTGTCCGACGAAATGCTGGGCCGTATCGTCAAGCTGCAACTCAACCGCATCAAGAAGCGCGTCGAGGCCCGTTACAAGATCCCGTTCAGCTACGGCGAAGACATCGTCAAGCTGGTCGTCTCGCGCTGCACCGAAAGCGAATCAGGCGGCCGCATGATCGACGCCATCCTGACCAACACCATGCTGCCCGACATCAGCCGCGAGTTCCTGACGCGCATGATGCAGGGCCACCCGATCACGACGGTAAAAATCAGTGTGGCCGACGGCGAGTTTGCTTACGGCTTCGACTGATGCGCCCTGCGCCGAGGCCGTCCAGCGGGCTCATCTGCCCGTGGGACGCGCGCCGACATGGCGGCAGCGTACGCTAGGCCCGAGGCCGCCTTGCCGGGCGGCACAGTTTCATGCAGAGTCCCCTGATCCGCCCGGCACCGCGCCGTGCGAGCGCCACGAAACCATGAACGCAACCGATCCTGCACCGTCGATTCCCGAGCTGTTCGAAGCGGCCATTAAGCCGCTTTCCGCCGCCTATGTCGACGAGGCGCTCCTGGGCTACGAGCAATTGCGCGAGCTGGTGCCCTTGAATGCGGATGCCTGGCATCTGGCCGGAGTGCTGGAGGGGCAGTACGGGTCCTGGCCATTGGCTGAAAGCTTGGTGCGCAGGGCCATCGAGATCGACGCCGACCAGGCCATGTTTCA
>JANPMR010000411.1:0-1728 GCA_031427055.1 Rubrivivax sp. | reverse complement strand
CGCCCCGGCGTGGGCGACTTCGCGCGCGGTTACGACCAGCGCGTGCGCGGCCTGGCATCGCACTTCGTGTGGACCAACCGCAGCAAGGAGAGCCTCACGCTCGACCTCAAGCACCCGCAGGCGGCCGAGATCTTGCTGCGGCTGATCGTCGAGAAGGCCGACGTCGTGGTGCAGAACCTGGCGCCCGGCGCGGCGGCGCGGCTGGGTGTGTCGTACGAGGCGCTGCGCGAGCGCCGGCCCGACCTCATCGTCTGCGACATCTCGGGCTATGGCGACGACCCGGCCGCGCCCGGCCCCTGCCGCGACAAGAAGGCCTACGACCTGCTGATCCAGAGCGAGAGCGGCTTCGTGTCCATCACCGGCACGCCCGAGGAGCCGAGCAAGGCCGGCCTGCCGATCGCCGACGTCGCCGCCGGCATGTACGCCTACAGCAACATCCTGGCTGCGCTGCTGCAGCGAAACATCGACGGCCAGGGCCGGCGCATCGACCTGAGCATGCTCGAGGCGATGGCCGAGTGGATGGGCTACCCGATGTACTACGCCTTCGACGGCGCGGCGCCGCCGCCGCGTGCCGGCGCGGCCCACGCCACCATCTACCCGTATGGGCCGTTCCCCACCGGCGACGGCAAGACGGTGATGCTGGGCCTGCAGAACGAGCGCGAGTGGCAGGCCTTCTGCGACAAGGTGCTGCTGGCGCCCGCCTTGGCGACGGACGAACGCTTTGCCGGCAATGCACGGCGCACGGCCGCGCGCGAGGCGTTGCGCGACATCATCCATCAGACCTTCGCGACGCTGAGCCACGAGCAGGTGGTGCAGCGGCTCGAGGCCGCGCAGATCGCCAACGCCGAACTGCGTGACATGGCCGGCCTGTGGCAACACGAACAACTCGCGGCGCGAGGCCGCTGGCGCGAGGTGACCACCCCGGCTGGCCCGGTGCCCACGCTGCTGCCGCCGGGCAGCTGGACCGACGGCGAGCCGCGCCTGGACGCCGTGCCGGCGCTGGGCCAGCACACCGAGGCCATCCTGGCCGAACTGGGCCTGGACGCCACGGCCATTGCGGCGTTGCGCGCGGCCGCGGCGATCTGAAGGTGAAGGGCGCGATGAACGCAATGAACACGATGACCACGACGCCACTGCCGCGCACCTACCTCTTTGTGCCGGGCGACCGGCCCGAACGCTTTGCCAAGGCGCTGGCCAGCGGCGCCGACGCGGTCGTCGTCGATCTCGAAGACGCGGTCGCGCCGGCGGCCAAAGACGCGGCGCGCGATGCGGTCGCCGCTTGGCTGGGCGCGCTGGCCGACGACGAACGCGCTCGCGTCGTCGTGCGCATCAACGACGCGTCGACGCCCTGGTTCGAGGCCGACCTGGGCATGGCCGCCAATGCCCGTGCCGCGGCCCTGATGCTGCCCAAGGCCGAGCGCGTCGAGACCATCACACAGCTGCACGCCCGGGCGCCACGGGCTGCACTGCTGGCACTGGTCGAGACCGCGCGCGGCGTGCTCGCTGCCGAGGCGCTGGCTGGCGCACCGGGCGTGCAGCGCCTGGTCTTCGGCACCCTCGACTTCGCGCTCGATCTCGATCTGTCGGGCGACCCGGCGGGTTTCGACTTTGCCGCCAGCCGGCTGGCGCTGGCCTCGCGTGCGGCGGGCATCGCCTCACCCGTGGCCGGCGTCACCACGGTGATCGACGACGAGCCAGCGCTGCTGGCCGATCTGGCGCGCATGCGCG
>JANPMR010000410.1:0-2335 GCA_031427055.1 Rubrivivax sp. | reverse complement strand
CACCAACGCGCAGGCGCAAACCTTCTCGCTCGAAGGCGCCGTGATCGACAGCCGCACCAGCCAGAACCTGGGCGTCGTCACCGAGCGCGGTGACATCAACGGCGTGTTCCGCGCCCAGAAGGCCATGACCTTCGGCATCCTGCGCTCGGCCGGCATTTCGCTGGAGCAGCTGCCGCCAGAGATCCGTTCGCGCATCGAACGCTTCCAGACCACCAACGTCGAGGCGTTTCGCGCCTTTTCGCAGGGCCTGGAACTCAAGGACCAGGGCAAGTTTGCCGAGGCGCGCGAGCTCTTCAAGCGCGCCGCCGAACTGGACCCAGGCTTTGCGCTGGCCGCCGAGCAGCAGCGTTCGATGCCCGATGTCAACCTGGGTGGCAGCGTGAACGTGCGCGCCGTGATGGTGGCCGCCGCCGGCGCCGCGGTAGACCGCGGCAAGGCCAGCTTCGTGGTCGACCTGGCGCGTGCCATGGCAGCCATTCAGGCCGGCCAGGTGGTGATCGCCGTGACCGCGGCGCCGACCGAGCAATCGCAGGCCGCCAACAACAACTACACCACCAACCCGGCGGGTTCGGGCGCGCAGTTTTCGCCCAACATCGTGGCCGGGCTGAGCTACACCTACGCCAACGCGCCCACGTCCACCATCAGCATCGCCAACACCAACGAATGGCGCGCCGACAAATACCGCGCCAACAACGGCGTGCTCGAATCGGCCGGCGGCAGCGGCGACTTTCTGGCGCAACGCCTGGGCGCAGCCGTCGGCAACCAGGGCAATGCCGCGCTCGCCGACGCCAGCATCGTCTACTGGGGCTCGTGGCTTTCGGCGCCCGGCGCCAGTGCGGCCGTGACCGTGAGCAACAACGCGCTGACCGCGCCCACGCTCGGCGTCGTCGACTACATGATCGGCGACGCAACACGCACCATGCCCAGCACCGGCACGGCGGTGTTCAGCCCCACCGGCGGCATGCTGGCGGGCGCGACCGGCAGCATCGCCGTCAACTTCGTGACCCGTGGCGTCGCCTTGCAGAACCTGGGCTTCAACATCGGTGGCCTGGGCTTCAGCGGCCTCAACGGCAGTGCCACGTATGACGCGCGCATCGCCTCGGGCGCTTTCTCGGGCAATTACAGCTCGGGCAGCTGCACCGGTTGCGCGGCCTTCACGCCGCTGTCCAGCGCCTTCGGTGGCAACTTTGTGGGCCGCGACGCCAACGGGCTGATCTTCAGCACCATCTTGCTCACCGGCAATGGGGCAACGCCCACGTCCAGCGGCGTTCAGCTCTTCACGCGCCCACCGGGCCCGTAGCCCCGAGAGCCGACACCATCGCCTGCGCGATGTCGTCTTGCAGGTCACCCACGGCCTCGAAGCCCATCGAGAAGCGCACCAGGTGACCGCGCAGGCCAGCGCGGCCGGGGCCGCGCATGGCGGCCAGGTCGTAGGGCACGACCAGGCTCACCGGGCCAGCCCACGAGTAGCCAATTCTGAACAGCCGCAGCGCGTCGACAAAGGCATCCACCTGCGCCGGTGCGTAGCGCTCGTCCAGCAGCACCGAGAACAGCCCTGCCGCGGCCGAGCAGGTTTCGCGCCAATGCGCGTGGCCCGGCGCACCTTCGAAGGCCGGGTGCAGCACACGCATGACCTCGGGCCGACGCGCAAGCCAGCCCGCCAGTTGCCGGCCGGCGGCGTCTTGCGCCTCGTAGCGCAGCGGCATCGTGGCCAGCGAGCGCAGCACCAGTTCGACATCGTTGCCGCCCACGCCGATGCCGAGCCGCATGTGGGTGAGCTTGATGCGTTCGTGCAGGTCCTGATCACGCGTGGTCACCGAGCCCATCAGCACGTCGCCGCCGCCACTGGGGTACTTGGTGAGCGCCTGCATGACGATGTCGATGCCGTGGTCGAAGGCGCGAAACGCGATGCCGGCACCCCAGGTGTTGTCCAGCGCCGTGAGCACGCCACGCGCCTTGGCTGCGGCCACCAGGCCCGCCAGATCGGGAAACTCCATCGTCACCGAGCCGGGTGCCTCCAGCCACACCAGCTTGGTGTGCGGGCCGATGGCCGCCGCCAGCGACGCCGGGTCCATCGGGTCGTAGGTGCGGTGCGTGATGCCCCAGCGGGCCAGTTCCTGGCGCGCCAGTTCGCGGCTCGGGCCGTAGACGTTGTCGGGCAGCAGCAACTCGTCGCCCTGCGCCAGCAGCGCCGCATTCACGACCATGATCGCGGCCAGCCCGCTGGGCACCAGCACGCACTGCAGGCCGCCTTCGAGTGTGGCGATGCGCTCCTCGAGCGTGAAGGTGGTGGGCGTGCCGTGCAGGCCGTAGGTGTAGCCGGTCTTGTGGCGCC
>JANPMR010000409.1:0-2667 GCA_031427055.1 Rubrivivax sp. | reverse complement strand
ACGGCGGCGCCGGGGCGGCGCGGTAGCCTTGCACTTGCGGCCATGGCAGTCGCGCAAGGAGACAAGACCGATGACTTCGCCTTTCATCCGCGGCGCCCTGGCGCTGTCCATCGCCTCGCTGCTGGCGGCCTGCGCCACCGTGGTGCCGCCCGCACCCCGCACCGTCACCATCCTGCGCACCGCCAACGGCGTGCCGCACATCAGCGCGCCCGACTACCAGACCCTGGCCTACGGCGTGGCCTACGCGCAGGCGCAGGACAACGTCTGCCAGACCGCGAATGAGCTGGTCACCGCACGCGGCGAGCGCTCGCGTGCCTTCGGTGGCGCGGCAACGGCCTTGCTGGCGCGTCGCCTGCTGCCCAACGAGCAGATCGACCTCTTCGTCGCGGCCCACATGGACGATGCCGCGCTGACCGCCGCCTGGTCCGCCGCCAGCGCCGATGCGCGTGCCATGGTGCGCGGCTTCGTGGCAGGCTACAACCGCTTCCTGGCCGACCACGCCGGCCGCCTGCCCGCTCCCTGCAAGGGCCAGGACTGGGTCAAGCCCATGACCGAGGCGCAGTTTTTGCGCATGAACGAGATCATCAGCGTGCAGGCCGGCATCGGCGCGCTCGCCGACGCCATGCTCGCCGCGCGCCCGCCCGAGGCCAAGAAGGCCGCTGCTGCCCCGGCCGACGTCGGTCTGGCGCAGATCGAAGCCGCGGCGCGCGAGCTGGGCCTCATCGACCCGCCGCTGGGCTCCAACGCATGGGCCTTCGGCCGCGAGACCACCGGCACCGGCCGCGGCCTGCTGCTGGGCAACCCGCACTTTCCATGGGCTGGCGTCAACCGCTTCTACCAGATGCACCTCACCATCCCCGGCCGGCTTGACGTGATGGGCGCGTCCACCAGCCACGGCGCCGTGGTTCACATCGGCTTCAACAAGGATGTCGCCTGGTCGCACACCGTGTCTACCGGCAAGCGCTTCACGGTGCATGAGCTGGCGCTGGTGCCGGGCGACCCGACCAGCTACCTGGTGGACGGGCAGCCCGAGAAGATGCGCTCGCGCAGTGTCGCCATCATGGTCACCGGCGCCGACAAGCTGGTGTCGATGAAGCCGCACACGGTGTGGTCGACGCGCTGGGGCCCGGTCATCGTGGCACCGCGGCTGGGCCTGAACTGGACACCGGAGCGCGCCTATGCGCTGAAGGACGCCAACACGCTCAACGCCCGCGGCGCCGACGCCTGGATCGGGCTCAACCTGTCGCGCAACGTTCAAGACCTGCGCAACGCGATGGGCCAACTCGGCATGCCCTGGGTGAACACCATCGCCGCCGACCGCGACGGCAACGCGATGTTCGCCGACCTGAGCGTGGTGCCAGACGTCGACGCCGCGCAACTCGCCCGCTGCGCGCCCAGCCCGCAGGCCGCGGCACTGCGCGGGCCGGCTGGCATCATCGTGCTCGACGGCAGCAAGAGCAGTTGCGACTGGAAGCGCGACCCGGCCTCACCCGTGCCCGGCCTGACGCCGCCCGAGCGCATGGCGGTGGCCGTGCGCAGTGACTGGGTGCACAACAGCAACGACAGCTTCTTCCACAGCCACCCGGCCCAGCGCTGGGGCGACATCTCGCCGATGGTGGGCGACGACATCGTGCGCCGCCCACGCACCCGCGCCGGCCTCATCGAGGTGCCCGAACTGGTGGCGCGCGGCCCGGTGACGCTGAAGGCAGCGCAGGACCAGCTCTTCGCCAACCGAAACACCATGGCGCAGATGGTGCTGCCCGACCTGCTCAAGGCCTGCCCCGCGGCGCCCAATGCCGACACCGCCGAGGCCTGCAAGGTGCTGGGTAACTGGGACCGAACCAACAACGTCGAGGCGCGCGGCGCGCACCTGTTTCGCGAGTTCTGGCGCACCGCAATGGCCGTGCCCGGCGTCTACCGTCTGCCCTTCGACAAGGCGCAGCCCGTGGCCACGCCGGCCGGCCTGAGGATGGACGACGGGGCCATCGCCGGCAAGGTATGGGACGCCCTGGCCGGCGCCGTGAAGAAGGTGCGCGACGCCGGCTTCAAACTCGACAGCCCGCTGGGCAGCGTGCAGTGGCCACTGATCACCGAGCAGCCGATCGCCATCCACGGCGGCGATGAATTCGAGGGCGTGCTCAACAACGTGGGCAACCAGTACGCCCCCGGCATCAACGCCAAGGGCCTGCGCATCGACTACGGCAGCAGCTACATCCAGAGCGTCACCTTCGACGACAAGGGCCCGGTGGCGCAGGCCATCCTGACCTACGGCCAGAGCACCAATCCGCTGTCGCCGCATGCCACGGACCAGCTGCGCCTGTTCTCGCTCAAGCAGTGGCCGGTGCTGCCCTTCCACGCCGACGACGTGGCCAGGGCGCGCGTGGGCGATGTGCTGACATTGACGATGCCGTAACGGGCATGGTCGTTGGTGGCCGATTGATGTCGCCTTGCTGATGTTCGCGGTGCGCTCGCTCTCGAGCTTTCGCACGTCGCGGCAGGCGGCACTCGCCTGGGGCTCATGCTGCAGCGGTCGTCGCTGCGCGCCGACTCCGCTGCGTGCCCGGGCCAGAGGCCCGGTCCTTCGCCAGGCACAAACAGTCCTCAGGACTGTTTGAGTCCGGGCTCAGTGCATCGCGCCGAGGTCGAGCCGCGTAACTCGCTCCGCGC
>JANPMR010000408.1:0-4326 GCA_031427055.1 Rubrivivax sp. | reverse complement strand
CAGCGTCGCAAGCCCATCTTCGCGGCCTTCTCCCTCTGCCGAGGGTTGCGACTCCATAGGCGCACGACCCTTTCGCCACTCGGCCGTCAGCGCGCCTTCGACGGCGGACTTGAGCAGGGATTGGCGGTAGAGGCCGAGCTTGCGCTTGGCTGCTATCAGTTCGGCCACACCGGCGTCAACATCGGACAACAATTCATCGACACACTGAAGAATGCGCCGCTGTTCAGGCAGAGGCGCAACTGGTATCGACGCGGACGCAAGCCAAGTCGTCTGAACGCGCAATTGGCCCGCGCTCCCGCTCATATCCTGTCTCGCTAGCTTGCGAAAGGACAACTGAGACAAGCACCTCGCGATCCATTCGGGAGTGACTGCGTCACCCGCGCGCAGAACATGAAACTCGGTCGAGCCGAATCCAACGTGGCTTGCAAGTGGCGGCACCAACGCCACTTTGCCGTTCTCCATGCAGGGCGTGATCTTGGCAAACAGGACGTCGCCTTGAGTGAACGCCGTGTACCCCTTGATGACTTCGCCAAGCGGCCTTGTGGCGCTCACGTCGATGCCCCCGTATTCCTCTTTGACTGCGGCCATCGGCACAAAGTGAGCTGGTAGGCCGTATGCCGAACTGAGCGGCCAGAAGGAACGCCCGTTGATGGAGCAAATCTCGTCGAGTCTGGCAGTTGCCCAGGTAGCTGGAAGTGAGAGTCGGTCGCTCAAGCCACCAACTCCTCGTTCATCTCCCGCATCACCCCATCCAGCTCTGCGCCGAACAAACCCCAAGCCTTCTGCAAGCCCCCACGGTTCGCGAACTCCGCGAAATCGAAGTCCTCGCGCGCCACGCTGCAACTGGCCGCGATGTGGTCCTTCATCAAGCGCAGCCACTCGGTCTGCTCGGGCGTGAAGGCGGTGGCGCGCTGGGCGTTGTGGCGGAAGATCCAGGTCTGGAAGCGGCGGTCCACGGCGTCCTGGAAAGGCCGCAGTTCGGCATCCAGCCCGATGGCGAAACGCACCAGTTGCACCAGATCGGTCAACTGCCGCCGCATGTCTGTCCCATGAACGGCACCCTGCACCTGGCTGCCCTGCACGCGGGCGTAAGCGGCCCACAGGCGCTCGCTGGTCAGCATCAGCGGCGGGCGGGCCAGCCGCTGGTGCAGGTCTTCGATCATCTCGAAAGTCAGCGCGCGGCGCTGGTAGGGCTGGGCGTAGAAGAAGGCCAGCGCCTCGATCTCGTTCTTGTGCGTGGCGATGTACTCGGCAAAGCGCTGGATGTCTCCTTCAGCCTTCTCGGCCGCCTGCTGGCTGTAGCCGCTGAAGGTGACGGTGTCCAGGTTGATGTGGTCGATGATCTGCTCGGCGTCGCGGCGGGCGTTTTCGATGGCGTCGCGCAACTCAGGCTTGTCGAAGGGTGCGCAGGCGGCGGCCACCCGGGCGGCGCGGGCCTCGGCAAGTTCTTCGGCCGTCAGCGTGTCTTCGCTGCGCGTGATGCGGCGCTGGGCGGCGGTGGCCACGCGGGCGGCGCGGGCCTCGGCCAGTTCCTCAAGCGTCAGCGTGTCTTCGCTGCGCGTGATGCGGCGCTGGGCGGCGGTGGCCAGTGCGTCGCGCACCACCGCGTCGGCATCCAATGCGTTGAGCAATTCGCGGCCGAACTGCTGCACCGGCACGCCGCCGCAGGCCTTTGCCAGGCGCGCGTGGGCCTCGGCGTCCAGCGTCTTGCCCAGTCGCAGCAGGCGGTTGGCCAGTGAGGTGACGGTGTCGTCGTCACGGCTGCCCATGGCCACGCCCAGCAGCAAGTCCTTCAGCGGCACCGCGGGCTTCTTCTCCAGCGGCCGGCTGTCGGTCTTGCAGCTTTTCTCCACGCCCACGGCGTCGATCAGCACGTAGCGGCTCTTGGCGCCCTCGGCGCTGCCGGACACGCGGCGCAGCGCGTCGGCGTCCAGGCTGCGCACGCCGCGGCCCTTCATCTGCTCGTAGTAGCCGCGGCTGCGCACGTCGCGCATGAACAGCAGCATTTCCAGCGGCTTCACGTCGGTGCCGGTGGCGATCATGTCCACGGTGACGGCGATGCGCGGGTGAAAGTCGTTGCGGAAGGCGGTGAGCACGCCCTCGGCATCCTTCTCGCTGTAGGTCACCTTGCGGCAGAAGGCGTTGCCCTGCGCGTAGACCTCGCGCACGGTCTGCACGATGTCGTCGGCATGGCTGTCGGTCTTGGCGAATATCAGCGTCTTGGGCGTTTCCTTGCGGCGCGGGAAGATCTCGGTCTCCACCGCCAGCTTCATGGCCTCGATCACCTTGCGGATCTGGCTCGGGTTGACCACCGAACGGTCGAGTTCCTTGCCGGTGTAGGCCTCGTCGTCCTCGGTCTGGCTCCAGCGCTTCTTGCGGGTCTGGCGGTCGCGGTGGTCCACCCAGGATCTGGCGCGCACCACCTCGCCCTTGGTGGTGATCTCGGTCGCGATCTCGTATACGTCGTAGCCCACGTTCACGCCATCGGCCACCGACTGCTCGTAGCCGTACTCGGCCACGATGTTCTCTTTGAAGAAACCGAAGGTGCGCTTGTCGGGCGTGGCCGTCAGGCCGATCAGAAAGGCGTCGAAGTAGTCCAGCACCTGCATCCACAGGTTGTAGATGCTGCGGTGGCATTCGTCGATGACGATGAAGTCGAAGGTCTCGATGGGCACCGCCGCGCTGTAGCGGACCAGCTTGGCCTGCGCTTCACGCTGCTGCACTTCGTTGAGTGAAATGTCTTCAGCCGACTCGTCAATGGGCTCGCCCGCCAGCACCGAGTACATGCGCTGGATGGTGCTGATCACCACCTGGGCGTGCGGGTCTATGGTGGGGCTGGCCAGCCGCTGCACGCCGTACAGCTCGGTGAACTTGCGGGCGTCGTCGCTGGGCTGGTAGGCCATGAATTCCTGGTGCGCCTGTTTGCCCAGGTTGCGGGTATCGACCAGGAACAGCACGCGCTTGGCGCCGCCGAACTTCAGCAGCCGGTAGACCGCGGTGATGGCGGTGAAGGTCTTGCCGGCGCCCGTGGCCATGTGCACCAATGAGCGCGGGCGGTTCTCGGCCAGCGACTTTTCCAGGCCCGTGACGGCGCTGATCTGGCAATCGCGCAAGCCGGCCTCGGGCAACGGCGGCAGCGCGCGCGCCAGGCGGCCGCGCAGGGTGTCGGCCGCAGCGCCCCATTGCGCCAACTGCTGCGGCTGGAAGAAGTGGAACAGCTCGCGCGAACGGGGCCTCGGGTCCAGCCCATCGGTGAAACGGATGACCTGGCCGGTGGCCTCAAACAAAAAGCGCAGCGGCCGGCCACCCTGGCGCCACTTGAGGGTGGCGTTGGCGTAGCGCTCGGTCTGCGCTTCGTGCTCGGTGAGGCGCTGGCCTTCTTCGTCGCGCTTGGCTTCGATCACGCCCACGGGCTCGCGATCCACCAGCAGCACGTAGTCGGCGGGCCCGCCGTCGGTCGGGAATTCGCGCACGGCCACGCCGCGGCTGGCGCCGGGGTTGAAGCGCTTCATGTCCTGAATCGTCCAGCCGGCCTGAACCAAGCGCTGATCGATCAGCTCGCGGGCCTGGGCTTCAGGTGTGGTCAATGCGCTCTCCTGGCGCGTAGTGTCGCCGCTGCCGCGGCGCCGGCCGCACTCGGCCACCGGACTGGCTTCTGCTCGAGGCCGTTCCTTCAGTTTGCCGCCCATACGCCGGGCGATGTGACCCGCAATCGGATGCTTCTCGTCACGCACCCGGCGCGCCGCGAACCTACACTGGGGTGATGAAGCTCACCCTGCGCCGCGCCCTCCTCGGCGCTGTCCTGCTGCCCCTGCTGCTGCCCCTGCTGGCCACGCTGGCCACCGCCGCCCCGCCGGTGGCGCAGCGCCAGCCGCTACCCGCCATCGACGGCGAGGTCATCGTCAAGTTCAAGGCTGGCGCCAGCACGCTGCGTGCGCGGGCGCTGTCGGCGCGCGACAGCGCGGCCGAGGTGCGCCTTGTGCTCGCCCAGCGCGCCAGCGCGCTGGGCACGCGCACTGGTTACGCGCTCGAGGCGCGCGCCGCCATTGGCGAGCGCACGCAGCTGATGCGCGTGCGCGGCATGGACGCCGCCGCACTGGCCGCGCGCCTGGCGGCCGACCCCGAGGTCGAATACGCCGAGCCCAACCGCCGCGTGCGCGCGCTGGCCGCGCCCAACGACCCGCTGTACCTGTCTGGCACGGCCGCCAACACCGGCACGCAGACGGGTGGCCCGGCGGTGGGCCAGTGGTACCTGCGCGCGCCGGATGCCACCGTCAAGTCATCGCTCGACATCGAAACCGCCTGGGCGCGCACCCTGGGCAGCGC
>JANPMR010000407.1:0-3757 GCA_031427055.1 Rubrivivax sp. | reverse complement strand
GCACGCTGCGTTCCTTCGTCGACCAGGGCTTCGCGGCCTGCGCGATGGAGGCCTCGTCGATCGGCCTCGTCGAGCAGCGCATGGCGGCGCTGCGCATCCAGGTGGCGCTGTTCACCAACTTCACGCGCGACCACCTCGACTACCACGGCAGCATGGCCGCCTACTGGGCCGCCAAGCGTGCGCTCTTCGACTGGCCGGGCCTGCGCGCCGCGGTGATCAACGTCGATGACCCGCAAGGCGCCGCGCTGGCCGCCGAGTTGGTGGCCAGCGCCCAGGACCTGTGGACGGTGGCACTGCACGCGCCGGCGCGGCTGCGCGGGCGTGATCTGCGCTACGTGGAGGGCGGCTTGTGCTTCGACGTCGTCGAGGACGAGCTCGCGGTGCCCGTGCGCACGGCGCTCGTCGGCCAATTCAACGCCAGCAATGTGTTGGGCGTGTTGGGGGCCCTGCGCGCGCTGGGCGTGCCGCTGCAGCAGGCCTGCGATGCGCTGGCCGCATTGACGCCGGTGCCGGGCCGCCTGCAGCGCGTGGTGGGGCACGACATTGACGTCGTGGTTGATTACGCGCACACGCCCGACGCACTGGAAAAGGCGCTGCAGGCCCTGCGCCCGCTGGCCGCGGCGCGCGGCGGCCGGCTGTGGTGCGTGTTGGGTTGCGGCGGCAACCGCGACGCCACCAAGCGGCCGATGATGGGCGCCATCGCCGCGCGCGATGCCGACCGCGTGGTGCTGACCAGCGACAACCCGCGCGATGAGCCGCCAGGCCTCATCCTGGCGCAGATCCTTGCGGGTGTCACCGGCCACAACGAGGTCGACGTGATCGAGGACCGCCGCGAGGCCATCGCACTGGCGGTGCGCGACGCCGCCCCCGGCGACGTGGTGCTGCTGGCCGGCAAGGGCCACGAGGACTATCAAGAGATCGCCGGCCTGAAACGCCCGTTCTCCGACGTCGACGAAGCAAGCGCTGCGCTGCGTCTGCGCCAGGAGCGCGCCGCATGATGATGACGCTGGCCCGGGCCCACGCGCTGCTGCGCGGCAGCACGCTGGTGGGCGATGGCGCCACCGCAATCGTGCGGATGCACAGCGACACGCGCACGCTGCGCACGGGTGATCTGTTCGTCGCGCTGCGCGGCGATCGCTTCGATGGTCACAACTTCCTGGCCCAGGCGGGCAAGGCCGGCGCCGTGGCCGCCCTGGCCGAGCGCGGCCTGTCCGAAGAGATGCCCGGGCTGCTGGTGCCCAATGTGCTGGTGGCGCTGCAGCAACTGGCCGGTGCCTGGCGCGCGCGGCGCGAGCTGCCGCTGATTGCGGTCACCGGCAGCAACGGCAAGACCACCGTCACGCAGATGATCGCGGCCATCCTGCGCGCCTGGCATGGCGACGCCGCGCTGGCCACCGCCGGCAACCTCAACAACCACATCGGCGTGCCCTTGACGCTGCTGCGGCTGCGCCCAGAGCATCGCGCCGCGGTGCTCGAGCTGGGGATGAACCACGCGGGTGAGATCGCACAGCTCGCGCGGCTGGCGGCGCCCACGGTGGCCTTGGTCAACAACGCGCAGCGCGAGCACCAGGAGTTCATGGCCGGTGTCGAGGCGGTGGCGCGCGAAAACGGCAGCGTGATCGCATCGCTGGCGTCCAGCGGCACGGCGGTGTTTCCGGCCGGCGACGCGCACTCGCCGCTGTGGCGCGAGCTTGCGGCTGGGCGCACGGTGCTGGACTTTGCGCTCGACGCGCCCGACGTCCACGCCGCGGTCAGCGGGCAGGCCCAGTGGCAGCCCGAGCACGCGCAGTGGGTCATCACCGCCGAGACCCCGGCGGGCCGCTTGCAGACCACGCTGCGCCAGCCCGGCCGCCACAACGCGCTCAACGCGCTGGCCGCTGCCGCCGGTGCGCTGGCCGCGGGCGCGCCGCTGGACGCCGTGGCCGCTGGCCTGGCGGCCTTCGAGCCCGTGGCAGGGCGCTCGCAGCTGTTCACGATCACGCTCGGCGGCCGCGCGGTGACCTTGGTGGACGACAGCTACAACGCCAACCCCGATTCGGTGCTCGCCGCCATCGACGTGCTGGCCACACTGCCCGGCCCGCGCTGGCTGGTGCTGGGCGACATGGGCGAGGTGGGAGAGCAAGGCCCGCAGTTTCATGCCGAGGTCGGCGCGCACGCACAGCAGTGCGGCATCGAACAGGTCTGGGCGGCCGGCGCCTTGTGCGCGCACGCCGCCGCCGCACGGCACTTCGACGACGTGGCGGCATTGCTGGCTGCCTTGCCGCAGGCGCCGGAAGCGGCTTCGGTGCTGGTGAAGGGATCGCGGTTCATGAAGATGGAGCAGGTCGTCAAGGCACTGCGCGAACAGGGCACGGAGGCCGCGCATGCTGCTTAGCCTGTCGAGCATCAGGAGGCGACATGCTGCTTAGCCTGTCGCAGTGGCTGATGCAGATGGCGCCCGAGCAACTCGGCTTCCTGCGTGTCTTGCAGTACCTCACCTTTCGCGCCGTGCTGGCGGCCATGACCTCGCTGCTCATCGGCCTGGCGTTCGGGCCCTGGGTCATCAAGAAGCTCACCGAGATGAAGATCGGCCAGCCCATCCGCGAATACGGCGTGCAGGCCCATCTGGGCAAGCGCGGCACGCCCACCATGGGCGGCGTGCTGGTGCTCATCGGCATCGGCGTGAGCACGCTGCTGTGGTTTGACTGGACCAACCGCTTCGTCTGGGTGGTGATGCTGGTGACCTTCGGCTTCGGCGCCATCGGCTGGGTCGACGACTGGCGCAAGGTGGTGCGCAAGGACCCCGAAGGCATGCGCTCGCTCGAGAAGTTCTTCTGGCAGACAGTGATCGGCCTGGTCGCCGCGCTGTACCTGGCCTTCAGCGTCAGCGAGACCAGCAACCTGCGCGTGCTCGAGCTCTTCATCCGCTGGGTGAGCAGTGGCTTCAGCAACGAGCTGCCGCCGCGTGCCGACCTCATGGTGCCCTTCTTCAAGACCGTGAGCTATCCGCTGGGCGTCTTCGGCTTCATCTTCCTGACCTGGTTCGTCATCGTCGGCACCAGCAACGCCGTCAACTTCACCGATGGGCTGGACGGCCTGGCCATCATGCCGGTGGTGATGGTGGGTGCCTGCCTGGGCATCTTTGCCTACATCACCGGCAATTCGGTGTTCAGCAAGTACCTGCTGTTTCCCTACATCCCGGGCGCTGGTGAGCTGCTGATCTTCTGCGCCGCCATGGCCGGCGCGGGCCTGGCCTTCCTGTGGTTCAACGCCAGCCCGGCGCAGGTCTTCATGGGCGACGTCGGCGCGCTGTCGCTGGGCGGCGCGCTGGGCACCATCGCGGTCATCACGCGCCAGGAGATCGTGCTCGGCATCATGGGCGGCGTCTTCGTGGCCGAGGCGCTGAGCGTGATGATCCAGGTCGTCTGGTTCAAGTACACGCGGCGCAAGTACGGCGAAGGCCGGCGTGTCTTCTTGATGGCGCCGCTGCACCACCACTTCGAGAAAAAGGGCTGGGCCGAGACCCAGGTGGTCGTGCGCTTCTGGATCATCACCATGCTGCTGTGCCTGATCGGGCTGGCCAGCCTGAAGCTGCGGTGACCGGGGCGACCATGAACTTCCTCAAGGACCTCCCCGTCCTCATCCTCGGCCTCGGCGACAGTGGTCTGGCGATGGCGCGCTGGTGTGTGCGTTGCGGCGCGCAGGTGCGGGTGTGGGACTCGCGTGACACGCCGCCGCAGGCCGCGGTGCTGCGCGCCGAACTGCCGGGTGTGGCGAT
>JANPMR010000406.1:0-3671 GCA_031427055.1 Rubrivivax sp. | reverse complement strand
GCAGCTCAAGCCGGCCGTGGTGGCCACTGCCATCGGCGGCGACGACATCAAGGCGCTGCGCCAGCAGGTGGTGCAGCTGGGACTGCAGAAGAAAATGGCCTGGGTCAACAACCAGCAGGACTGGCCCGATGTCTACGGCCTGGGGCCGGAGGCGATCTTCGGCGTCTTCGGCACCACCTGGTATTACCGGCTCGATCTGCCGGGCGTGAAGGAATTCGTGGCCTCGTACCAGAAGCAGTTTCCGGGCATGGCCATCGCGGTGCCGGGCAACGTGTTCCACAACGGCTACATGGCCACGCGCGAACTGCTGCGCTGCGTGCAAGAGGCCGGCACCACCAACAACCTGGCCGTGATCAAGAAGCTCGAGGGCCGCAAGATGAGCGCGCGTGACCGGCTGCAGCACTTCGATGCCTATGTCGACCCCGTCACGCACCAGTGCCAGCAGACCATCTACCTGGCCACCTACAACGACACGCCGGCCGAGAAGAACGACATCTTCAGGATCCTGGCCCAGAGCGAGCCCAAGGACGTGATCGACGGCGGCGGGGCGCAGACCTGCAAGCTCGAGTCCTACGACGCCACGCCCAGCTACGAAAGATGAGCCCCCAAGCTCGCTATCGCTCGCTACCCCCCGAGGGGGCCGCCCGCCAACGGCCCCGCCGAGCCGGTTCCGTGGCGGGAAGCTTGGCAATACGGGCGTTTCGCGACTGAGATGTTCGATCTGCTCCCCTACCTGGTCAACGGCGTCTCGCTGGGGCTGCTGTTCGCGCTCATCGCGCTGGGCTTCATGCTCATCGTGGGCGTGATGGAGACCATCAACCTGGCGCATGGCTCGCTGTTCGCGCTGGGCATGTACGCGGCGCTGTTTGTGGTGGCACCGAAGCTGGGTTGGTTTCCCGAGGCGCAGGCCGCCTATCTGGCGCTGCCGCTGGGTGCGCGCTACGCCATCGCGCTGTTTCTGGCGCCGGTGCTGGTGGGGCTGTTCGGGCTGGTGCTGGAGCTGTGCCTGCGCCGCACCTACGGCCGCGACCCGCTGTACGGCCTGCTGCTGACCTTCGGCGCGGCGCTGGTCATCGAGGAAGGCATCCGCCTGGTCTGGGGCAGCAACGAGCAGCAGTTGCCGCTGCCGGCGGCGATCTCGGGCGCCTTCGTGATGGGTGAGCTCATCCACTCGACCTATCGCCTCTATGCCAGCGCCTTCGCCATCGTCGCCATCGGGGGCCTGTGGCTCTTTCTCGAGAAGACACCCTACGGCGCCATCATCAAAGCCGGCGCGCATGACAGCGAGATGGTGCGCGCCCTGGGCATCAACCTGGGCCGCCTGCGCGCGGCGGTGTTCGCGCTGGGCGTGGCCCTGGCGGCGCTGGCCGGCGTGGTGATGGCGCCGATCTGGGGCATCCGGCCGCAGGTGGGTGTGGATGCCGTGGTGCCGGCCTTCCTGATCATCGTGCTCGGCGGCGTCGGCTCGCTGTGGGGCGCCGTTCTGGCGGGGCTGCTGGTCGGCATGGTGGTGGGCTTGAGCGCGGCCTTCGCCTCAGAGTGGTCGCTGATGTCGATGTACCTGCTGTTCATCGCCGTGGTCACCTTCCGCGCCCGCGGCCTGTTCGGCCGCAAGAGCATCCTGGACACATGAACGTGAAGACTCTGCAAGACCAGGTCGCGTTGGTCACGGGCGCCGGCGGCACGATGGGCCGCGCGGTGGTCGAGGCGCTGCTGGCGCAGGGCTGCCGCGTCGCGATGGTCGATGTCAACGCCGCCGCGCTGGACGCGTTGCAGTCGCGCTGGGGCGCCCGGGTGCTGGCCGTGCCCTGCGACATCCGCAGCGCCACCGACGTGGCGCGCGCCCACCGCGCGGTGTGCGAGGCGCTGGGGCCGGTGGCGGTGCTGGTCAACAACGCCGGCGTGCTGTCCAACCACAAGCTGGAAGCGACGACGGAAGACGAATGGCGGCAGGTGCTGGCCGTCAACCTGGACGGCGCGCTGTTCTGGGCCCAGGCCGTGGTGCCGGGCATGAAGGCGGCCGGTTGGGGCCGCATCGTCAACGTCGGCTCGCTGGCCAGCAAGACCGGTGGGTTGACGGCCGGCACCGCGTATTCGGTGTCCAAGGGCGCGCTGACGGCGCTGACCTTCTCGCTGGCACGCGAACTGGCGGGCCACGGCGTGACGGCCAACGCCGTCGCGCCGGCCTACGTGCGCACGCCGATGGTCACCGAGCAGCTGACCGAAGCGCAGCGCCAGGTGTTGCTGCAACAGATCCCCGTCGGGCGCTTGTGCGAGCCCGAGGAGTTCGCGCATGTCGTGAGCTTCCTGGTCTCGCCGCTGTCCGGCTTCATCACCGGCGAGGTCATCGATCTCAACGGTGGCTTGCACATGGATTGAGACGATGCCCGAAGCCTTGAACACCCAAGACCCCTTCAGCCTGGCGGGCCGCGTGGCCTACCTGCCGGGCGGCTATGGCGACATCGGCAGCGCACTGGCCTGGGGCCTGGCGCGGGCCGGTGCGCGCGTGGCCGTGTCCGGCCGCGACGGGGCCAAGGCCCAGGCGCTGGCGCTGGCGCTGCAGCAGGCCGGCCACGACGCGCTGGGCCTGGCGATGGATGCGCATGAGGTGGCCGACATTCGCCGATCCGTGGACGCGGTGGCCGCGCACTTCGGTCACCTGGACCTGCTGGTCAACTGCGTCGGCATCCAGCGCGAAGAGCGCCTGGCGCAGGTCAGCGAAGAGGCCTTCGACGAGGTCGTGCAAGTCAACCTGAAGGCCGCGATGTTCCTGGCCCAGGCAGCCGCCGTACACCAGGTGGCCGCGGTGGCCGCCGGGCGCGCGCCCGGGCGCCAGTTGCATCTGTTGTCGGTGCGTGCCCAGTTGGGCATGCGCGACCGTGGCTACTCGGCCTATTGCGCGACCAAGGGCGCGCTGGTGGTGCTGATCAAGCAGCATGCGGTGGAACTGTGCGCGCACGGCATTACCGTCAACGGCGTGGCGCCCACTGTGGTGCGCGGCGAGATGGCCCGGCACTGGCTGGAAAACCCCGAGGTGCACGCCCGCGTGCTGGCGCGCATCCCCTTGGGTCGTGTCGCCGAGCCCAGCGACGTGGTGGGGCCGGTGCTGTTCTTCTGCAGCCCGGCGGCAGGCTTCGTGACCGGACAGGTGCTGTACCTGGACGGTGGACTCACGGCCACCCAATGATGAAATCCACGCTGGGCCACTGGATCAACGGCTCCTTGCACTCCGGCAGTGGCACGCGCGCACAGACGGTTTGGAACCCCACCACCGGCCAGCCCGCGCGCCAGGTGCTGCTGGGCAGCGCCGAAGACGTCAAGGCCGCCGTGGCCGCCGCCAAGGCCGCGCAGCCGGCCTGGGGCGACATGCCGCCGATCCGCCGCGCGCGCGTGCTCAACACGTTCCTGGCGCTCATGAACCAGCACAAGGACACCCTGGCCGCGATGATCACCGCCGAGCACGGCAAGGTCTTCACCGACGCTGTAGGAGAGGTCTCGCGCGGCATCGACATCGTCGAGTTCGCCTGCGGCATCCCGCAATTGCTCAAGGGTGACTTCACCGACCAGGTCTCCACCGGCATCGACAACTGGACGCTGCGCCAGCCCCTGGGTGTGGTGGCCGGCATCACGCCCTTCAACTTCCCGTGCATGGTGCCGTGCTGGATGTTCCC
>JANPMR010000405.1:0-3968 GCA_031427055.1 Rubrivivax sp. | reverse complement strand
GGCCGGCCGCGCAGTTTGAAGCCAGCCTTCAGGCCTCGCTTGGCAAACCAGCCGCGGCTCATCTCGAGCGCGTAACGCACCGGCTGGGCCGAACAGTGCGACTTGTCGGACTGCGGCTCCATGTCGGCCAGGTTGACGATGGTGCCGTCGTCGGCGACGAAGGCGATGGTCAGCGGCACCAGCGTGTTTCGCATCCAGAAGCAGCGCGTGGCCGTGTCGTCGTTGACGAACAGCATGCCCTCGTTGCCGGGCATCTCGCGGCGAAACATCATGCCCGTGGCCTGTTGACTCGGCGAGACGGCCAACTCGGCCTTGATGACGTGCATGCCGGCGGTGAGGCTGATCGTCTGCAGGCGCGGCTGCGGCCCGTCCTGGCCAGCGGCAAGCGTGCTCGCGGCCAGGAGCAGCGTCGCGAGGCAACGGCGGGCAAGGGCGGCACGTGGATTGACTGAAGTCATGGGGTCTTGGGAAGCTTGACGGTAGATTATCCGTTCGCCCCGCAGCACCCATGCCCACCGTCGCCGCCACCGCCACCGCCACGCACCCATCCGCAGACGAACTGGCGGTCGTCGACGATCCGCTCGAACAAGGCCAGTTCACGCGCTGGCTGACCGGCGCCACTGGCGAGCGCTTGGGCGAGTCCTCGCTGCAGCTCTCGGGCATGCATTGCGCGGCCTGCAGCGGCATCATCGAACACGCGCTGATGGGCGTGGCCGGCGTGCGCGAGGCGCGCGTGAGTGCCGCCGCCGAGCGCGCCACCGTCACCTGGGATCCCGGCCGCACGCGGCCCTCGCTGCTCATCGCCGCGGTGCGCCGCGCTGGTTACGACGCGGTGCCCGATGCGGCTGCACCGGCGCGCGCGCTGCGTCGCGACGAACACCGGCAGGCGCTGTGGCGGCTGTTCGTGGCCTCGTTCTGCGCCATGCAGGTGATGATGTTTGCCACCCCCAGCTACGTGGCCGCCGCGGGCGAGCTGGCACCGGACCTGCGGCAACTGCTCAACTGGGGCAGCTGGCTGCTGTCGCTGCCGGTGCTGCTGTTCTCGGCCGGGCCCTTCTTCAGCGGCGCCTGGCGATCAATGCGCCAGCGACGCATCGGCATGGACGTGCCGGTCGCCTTGGGCGTGGCCATCACCTTCGTGGCCAGCACGGGTGCGACATTCGACCCGGCGGGTGCCTTCGGTCACGAGGTGTACTTCGATTCGCTGACCATGTTCGTGAGCTTCCTGCTGGGCGCGCGCTACCTTGAACTGCGCGCACGGCAGCGCGCTGCGGCGTCGCTCGAAGGCGCCCTGGCGCGTCTGCCGGAGACCGCCTGGCGTGTGGCTGAAGACGGCAGCACGGATGTCGTGAGCATCCAGCGCTTGCGCCCGGGTGACCAGGTTCGCGTGCCCGTGGGCCAGGCGTTCCCGGCCGATGGCGTGCTGGAGCTTGGCGCGACGCGGGCCGACGAAGCCTTGCTCAGCGGCGAGTCGGCGCCCGTGGACAAGGCCGTGGGCGACGAGGTAGTGGCGGGCAGCGTCAACCTGGGCGCGCCAGCGCTGATGCGCGTGGTGCGCGTGGGCGGCGACACGCGGGTGCAGGCCATCGTCGACATGATGCGCAGCGCACTGAGCCAGCGGCCGGCCGCGGCGCGCGTGGCCGACCGCTGGGCGGGGCCGTTTCTCTGGACGGTGCTGGCGCTGGCCGCGCTGGCCGCGGCGGCGTGGAGCGTGATCGAGCCGGCGCGGGCGCTGTCGGTGGCGGTGGCCGTGCTGATCGTCACCTGCCCCTGTGCCTTGTCGTTGGCGTCGCCCGCAGCCATGGTCGCCGCCGCGCGCGGGCTGGCGCGCCGGGGCGTGCTGCTGCAACGGCTGGACGCCATCGAGGTGATGGCGACTGCGCAGCACTTCTTCTTCGACAAGACCGGCACGCTCACCGAGGATCGCCTGCAGTGGCGCGCCCTGCAGCTCACACCCGCCGGTCGCGCGGGGCTGGCTGGCGAGGCCGGCGCGCTTGCCGCCGCAGCCGCCTTGGCGGCATGGTCGTCGCACCCGCTGTCGCGGGCCCTTGTGGAGGCCGGTGAGGCCGGTGCAGCGGGTCCGGCAGCCCCGGCACCGCTCGGCTTGTCGGCCTTCACCGAGGCGGCGGGCAGTGGCGTGCAGGCGGTCGACGGGCAGGGTCGCACTTGGCGACTGGGCGCTGCGGCCTGGGTCGACCCGGCCACACCGGCTGCCGACGACGCGCAGGTCTGGCTGGGCTGCGATGGCTGCGCCTGGGCCGCCTTCAGCTTTGACGAGTGCCTGCGCCCAGGCGCCGCCCAGGCAGTGCAGGCGCTGCGGGCCGACGGTGTGCGGGTGACCCTGCTCACCGGCGATGCCTTGCCGCGCGCCCAGGCGCTGGCCGCGCGCGTGGGTTTCGACGACGTGATCGCCGCCGCCACGCCCGAGGCCAAGTTGGCCGTGGTCGCCGCCGCGCAAGCCGCGGGGCGCGGTGTGGTGATGGTGGGCGACGGCATCAACGACGCCCCGGTGCTGGCGCGCGCCGACGCCTCGCTGGCCATGGGGCAGGGCGCGCTGGTGGCACGCACGCAAGCCGATGCCGTGATCACCTCCAATGACCTGGCCGACCTGTGGCGCGCCCGCCGCAGCGCGCGCAAGGCCCTGGCCATCGTGCGTCAGAACCTGGTCTGGGCGGCCGCCTACAACCCCCGGGCCATCCCCATGGCACTGGCCGGCTGGCTGCCGCCCTGGGCCGCCGGGCTGGGCATGGCACTGAGCTCTCTGGCGGTGGTGCTGAACGCGCTGCGCGCCGCCCACTGAGCGCCCGGCATGGAAAGCCTGTACCTGCTGATCCCGCTGTCGGCCGGCCTTGTGCTGGCGATCATTGGCGTCTTCGGCTGGGCTCTGCACCGCGGCCAGTTCGACGATCTGGAACAGGAAGGTGACCGCATCCTGACAGACGAGGCAACGCCGCTTGATGGCGATCAAAAGCCCAATTCGACCGACCGGGAAGAATCGCCCGGTCGGCGCAGTTCGCCGGAGCGAGGAGATTTCTGATGGCAAACAATGCCGCAAGCGTTGCCCCGGATACGGGCGTCTACAGCGACACGGCCGTGCGGCTGTTTTCGCTGGCCGCCGTGCTGTGGGGCGTGGTGGGCATGTTGGTGGGCGTGATCATCGCCGCGCAGCTGACCTGGCCAGAGTTGAACTTCGGCATCTCGTTTCTCAGCTACGGGCGCCTGCGCCCGCTGCACACCAATGCGGTGATCTTCGCGTTTGGCGGCTGCACACTGATGGCGTGCAGCTACCACGTCGTGCAGCGCACTTGCCAGACGCGGCTGTTCGCGCCCGGGTTGGCACTGTTCACGTTCTGGGGCTGGCAGGTCGTTATCCTGGCCGCGGCCATCACGCTGCCGCTGGGCATGACGCAAGGCAAGGAATACGCCGAGCTCGAATGGCCCATCGACTTGCTGATCACGGTGGTCTGGGTCAGCTACGCGATCGTCTTCTTCGGCACCATCGGCATGCGCAAGGTGCGCCACATCTACGTGGCCAACTGGTTCTTCGGCGCCTTCATCCTGGCCGTGGCGCTGCTGCACCTGGTCAACAGCGCAGCCATCCCGGTGACGCTGTTCAAGAGCTACTCGGCCTACGCCGGCGTGCAGGACGCCATGATCCAGTGGTGGTACGGCCACAACGCGGTGGGCTTCTTCCTGACCGCGGGCTTCCTCGGGATGATGTATTACTTCATCCCCAAGCAAGCTGACCGCCCGGTGTACAGCTACCGGCTCAGCATCGTGCACTTCTGGGCCCTGATCTTCACCTACATGTGGGCCGGCCCGCACCACCTGCACTACACCGCGCTGCCCGACTGGGCACAGAGCATCGGCATGATCTTCTCGCTGATCCTGCTGGCCCCCAGTTGGGGCGGCATGATCAACGGCATCATGACGCTCAGCGGCGCCTGGCACAAACTGCGTGACGACCC
>JANPMR010000404.1:0-6327 GCA_031427055.1 Rubrivivax sp. | reverse complement strand
ACGCAGCGCTCGCCATCGAGCAGCACGCGCAGGGTCATCGCGTTGGTCACGCCGTGCAGGTTGGGAGAGCGCTTCATGCAGATGGCGCGTGCGCTGGGCCTGCAGGCCGTGGCCGAGGGCGTGGAGACCGAGGCGCAGAAGCAGTTCTTGCTCGACGCCGGCTGCGACGCCTATCAGGGCCATTTGTTCGCCCCGGCACTCGACCCGCTCACGTTTCAGCAGCGCCTGCCGGCCACCGGCCTGGCTCTGCCCGCGCCGCGCCGGCCGGCGCCGCGCATCCGGCTGGTGCGCGGCTGAAGGCCCGGCGAGCCGCGGCGCCAGGCTCGCGGCCCGGGGTCCACAATAGCGGCCCGATGATCTATAAATTCAAGAGCGCGGCGGCGGGTGACGTGATCATGCTCGGCCCGCAGGGTGAGCAGATGCTGCGTCTGCTGGGCCGTGACGCCACGATCAAGGGCATCATCGAGCCAGCCGACATGCCAGCCGCCATGGCCGCGTTGCAGGCGGCGATCACTGCCGACGAGGCGCCGCCCGACGACGACGCTGCCGAGGCAGCCCAGCCGAAGGTGTCCTTGCGCCAGCGGCTGTGGCCGATGATCGAGATGCTGCGCCGCTGCCACGCCGCCGACAAGCCGGTGGTGTGGGGTGTGTGACAGACCCAGTGAACCCGTCAGGAGAAGTAGCGCATGAAGCTCTGGAGTGACAGTTGGACCAACGGCGACCGTATCCCCGAGCGCTATGCGGCGGGCAAGCCCGACGGTGCCGGCGAGGCCACCTTCAGCGACAACATCAGCCCGCACCTGGGCTGGAGCGACGCGCCTGCGGGCACGAAGTCGCTGGTGCTGATCTGCCATGACTTTGACGTGCCCAGCCGCGGCGACGACGTCAATCAGCCCGGGCGCGAGATCCCGGCCGATCTGGCGCGCGTCGACTTCTTCCACTGGGTGCTGATCGACCTGCCGCCGACACCGGCCGAGATGGTCGAGGGCGAATTCAGCCGCGGCTTCGTGACGCGCGGCAAGCCCGGCCCGGCAGCGCGCGACGGCGCCCGCCACGGCCTGAACGACTTCACCGGATGGTTCGCCGGCAACGCGGACATGGCGGGCCAGTACTTCGGCTACGACGGGCCGTTTCCGCCCTTCAATGACTCGCTGGTGCACCACTACGTCTTCACGCTCTACGCGGTATCGGTGCCGCGCTTGCCGATCGAGGGCGTGTTCACTGGCGCCCAGGTGCGCGAGAAGCTGGCCGGGCGCGCGCTGGCCGAGGCCACGGTCTCGGGCACCTACACGCTGAACCGGCGCCTGCTGTCGTCGCCCGTGTGAGCGCCCCAAGACCCGACCCGAGGTGAGGGAGCCGACGCGCATATTCGCGCTTCGCCACGGCCAGACGGCCTGGAACGCAGAGCAGCGCATCCAGGGCCAGCTCGACATCGCGCTAGACGAAACCGGCGTGCGCCAGGCGGCGCAGCTGGCGCAGGCGCTGGCCCGCGAGGGCCTGCGGGCCATCTACAGCAGCGACCTCTTGCGTGCGCGCGCCACGGCCGAGCCGCTGGCCGCTGCAAGCGGCTTGCGAGTGCAGACCGACACCGCCTTGCGCGAGCGCGCGTTCGGGCGTTTTGAGGGTGAAACCTCTGCCGAGATCGAACGGCGCTGGCCCGACGAGGCCGCGCGCTGGCGCCGGCGCGAGCTCGACTTCGGGCCCGGCGGCGGTGAAGACCTGGTCAGCTTCTCGGCACGCAGCCTGTCCGCATTGACACGGCTGGCCGACCGTCATGCCGGTGAGGCCATCGCCATCGTCGCGCATGGCGGTGTGCTCGATTGCCTGTACCGCGCGGCCACCGGCATCGACCTTGCCGCGCCACGCACCTGGCAGCTCGGCAACGCCCGCATCAATCGCCTGCTGTACACGGGCGAGGGCTTCGTCGTCGTCGGCTGGAACGACGACGCGCACCTCGCCGTGCCGGCCTAGCGCCGGATCTCGCGCCAGGCGTTCTTGGCCGGCGTGATGGTCTGACCCACCGGCAGTTCGCGTTGGTAGACGGTGTTGTCCGAGCGGTGCGTGGTGCCGATGATGCGGCCGTTGACGACGCGCAGGGCGATCACGCGCGATGAGGCGGCGTTGGCGGCAATGGTCTGCGACACGAAGGTCGAGGTGCTGACCTTGTCACCGGTGTTGATGTCCACCAGGTACAGGAAGGATGATTGCGCGCAGTTGCTGGAGCCGTTGACGTTGGTCACGAAGGCCACCGAACCGTAGGCCACCACCGGATCGGTATTGGCGTGCTCGCCGGCCGGCAGGTCGAAGTACCAGCCCCGCGTGGCCGACCAATCGATGGCGGCGCCGCTGAGCTCGGGCGTGCCGCCGCGGGTGAATGTGCGGCTCGTCAGCGCGGTGCGCGCATTGCTCAGCGTGCTGCCGTCGGCGATGACGTAGAAAGACTGCACGTTGGCATTGCCGAAGTCGCCGATATCGAGGATGCGGCCGGTGCCGATCATCACCATGCGCCGGCCGCCGATGGTGGCGAGTTCGGGCGATGCGGTAACAGGCTGAGCACGGCCAGTGGAGTCGCGCAGGGTGGCCAGCACCTCGCCGTCGATGTCGCCGCCGCCGGTGAGCGCCAAGTCAAAACGCCAGATGTTGCCGAGCAGGTCACCGCCGAAAACGTAGCGTGTGCTGCCGTCGCTCTCTCGGAAGGCGGAGACATGGGCCAGGCCGGCCTCGGCACTGGTCGTGCCGGCAGTCGTGCGAAAGGTCTTGATGACGGCGCCGGTGGTGGCGTTGAGCATCCACAGACGGCCCTTGCCATCGCCGATGGTCAGGCCGTTGTCGTAGCCCGAGGTCACCAGCACCACGTCGGTGAGAGAGCCCGACACATTGACTCGCGCGATGACCGGCTTGGACACCGTGTAGCCCATGCGAGCGATGTTGGTCGAGTCGGTGTTGGCCGGGAATGTCCACTTGAACTGGGCCTTCGCTTGGGCCGTCGTCAAGTTGCGCGGCGACGTGACGTCCAGCGCGTAATAGCTGCGGCCGGCGGCCCCCATGCCGCCGATGAGCATCTTGCGGCCGTTGCTCAGCCGCGCGTAAGCCGGCGTGGCGTCGAGCAGGGTCTGGTAGACCCAACCGCGCTGTACCGACTTGCCCATGTTGGTGAGTGCGGCCGGCGGCACGAAGGCCCAGTGCTCGTTGCCAGTGGCGGTGTCGAGGGCATGCAGCATGCCCTCGCCCGAGGCGATGTAGACCATCTGCTCGCCCGGGTCGCGGGCCAGCACAGGCTCTGCGCTGACGACGGCCCCGATCAGGCTCAGGCGGGTGCGGAAGTCCGTGCCTTCGCCGGTGCGCTTGCCGCGCAGATAGTCGACGACCGGCTGGTTGCTGGGGAACTCGGTGATGTCGGGGTTGACGGTGGCGCCGACGATCGACTCGGCGAAGTCTTCGCCGCTGGTGCCGGCGGCCGTGAAGATCACGCGCGTCGTCCAGTCGCGGTTGCGCAGCACGGTCGCCGCGCTCCAGTTGGGCGTGGCCGTGACGGCCGCCGTATTGATGTCGATGGGGTTGGCCGTCAGGTCGCCCTGCCAGCCGTTGCGGTTGTAGACGCCGAGGTAGGCTTGGCGGTCGCTGCGATCGAGATTGACGGCACTCACCGCGATGCCGCCTTGCGCAGCCACCTGGTCGAGGATGTCGGCCAGACCCGACTGCACGCGTGCCGCGGTCTCCTCCGGCGTGTTGGCCAGGTACATCTTGCCGCGCCCGTTGATGGTGGCGTGCCAGAGGTCATCGACCGAAGTCGGGCTGCGGTTGGCAGACGGATTCGGCCAGTCGGCGGCGCTGGTGGGCTGCGGCGAGCTCTCGCCCAGGAACAGCGTGCCGCGAGCACCCAGCGTCAAGCCGTAGGTGTTCATGTGCAGGTTGTCGTTGAGGTCGGTGGCCGTGGTGGGCAGTGCACCGGCCGTCAGGCCGTCGGTGGCGGCGGCCGGCCGCGGGTTGTTGGTGAAGAAGCGCAGCGCAAAGTCGGCCAGCGTGTTGTCGTAAGTCGTGGCGTAGGGCACGCCTGCCCCCCAGGTCGCAGCGCTCTTGCCGCTGTCCCAGATGGGCACGGCGGGCGTTGATGCGGTGGCAAAGCCGTCGGTCACGATGAAGGCGTTGTTGCGCTGGCACGAGAACTGGACCATGTTGTAGCGGCCGCTCGCGTCCTTGTCGGTGCGCGCGAACTGCTCACCGATGTACTTGAGCGTCTCTCGAGTCGGCGTGCCGCCGTTGCCCTCGGCCTGATAGAAGAACCCTGCAACGCGCTTGCGACCCTCGGCGCCGCCAGAGATCGTCGAGTCGGCGTCGTACATCACCAGATTTGTGGCGGGCGAGGGCCGCGAGTTGAACGGCACCACGCCCATGCGCAGGCCGGTGATGTTCTCCATCGTCTCGCCCATCGCCGCGGCCAGCATCATGCGGCGCTTGCGGAAGTACTGGAACCAGTTGGCGAAGTTCTGCATCTCGGCCGCGTAGGTGCGGCCGCTCGGGTAGCTCGTGACGGTGGACTTGATCTCGTAGCGTTTGAGCGTGGAGCCGTCGGGCGCGGCGGTGCAGGTGTCCGCCGTGAGGCTGGTGTTCTCGGGCGTGCAGGTCTCCTTCACCCAATAGGTGGCGGGGTAGTAGGGCATGGCCACACGCGTGACGCTGCCGGCGGCGGCGTTCTCGGTGGCGGTCACGTCCACCCAACCGGCGCAGCCGCCGTTGCTGGAACTGCAGACGTTCTTCTGCGCACCCGAGGGAACGCGCATGCCTGGAAAGGCGGTGAACACGCGGTTGCTGCCGGTGTCGCGCGACACATCCGTGGTGAGGTTGAAGGTGAAACTGCCATTGATCGGGTGCGACTTGACCGATGTGGTCGTGGCGTCCACGGGAGTCACTGCGCCCGTGCTGAGCTGTGCTCTTGCCCATGGGCTGTAGGTGACCATGGGGTTGTAGTACAGCGGGTTGTGCACTGGCGACAGCGCCGGACTCGAGGGCGCTGCCACGTAGGCGCCCGCGCCGTTGCGGTAGACCCCCGACCAGCGCAGGAAGGCGAACTGCGTCGTCGGCATGATCGCGAAGTGGTCGTTCTGGTCGTCGGCGTAGATGCGGTTGCCCGCGCCCGTGCCATTGGGGACCAGGTAGACCATCTTGCGCCAGCGCGAACTGGCGTCGCCAACGGCATTGAACCATGTGCCGGTGATCGTGCGCAGCGAGGCGTTGGGGTGCGCGGCGTCGACGCCCCAGCCACTGCCGGCCGTGAAGTCCCACCAGAAGGCGCCGTCATTGTTGTAGAGCATCAGCTCGGAATCCATCGAGCCGGAGTCGTCCATGCCGAAGATCACGTTCGGCTTGGCGAAGATCGAGGCCTTGAGCGGCAACTCAGACAGGTTGGTGGCCTGCGCTGCGGCGCCGAACAGCAGCCCGGTCATCGCGACAGCACTGGCGACGAGTTGAAATGCGGTCTTCATGGCATGCCCTTGTGGGGTGAGGCGATGGTTCAAGATCAACCCTTGGTGACGAGCGACTGCACCCAGGTCTCGGTGTCCTTGGGGCCGGTGACCCGCACGGTGATGCGGAACTGGCGGGAATTGGGCGGATCGAGCTGATCCTGGCCGACGCGGGCGCTATCGGTTTGCGGCACCTGCTTGACGAGACACTCGCGCAGCGTGGCCGTCACGTTGGCCACGGTGCACATGCGCTCGACGACGTAGCGCACGCTGTACGGGCCCACCGTGACCTCGGGGGCGACGGTGAAATCCAGCGTGGGCAGACCGGTGGCAGCGTCAGCGGGCTGGATCGTGGCCCAATACCAATTGCCAGCATGGGTGCCTTCATCGAGGGGGGCGATGGCCCGCACCGCCATGTAGGCCGTGTTGAGGCCGACTTCTGAGGCCTGCAGCGAGGCCTCTCGGTAGCTGCTGTTGCCGCTGGCAAGGGTGCCGATCTCGGTCATGCGCGCCAGGGCCATGCCGCCTAACGCCATCACCACCATCAGGATCAGCACCACCAACAGGGTGACGCCGCGTTGCAGGGGGCGGATACGGATCATGGCGTCATCCCCATCACCAAGTTGCGCAGCGGCACCACCGAGATGACGCTGCGGTAGCGATAGCACTGCCAGTCGGTCACATCGGGCGTGACATTGGCGCCGAAGAGTTGCGGCAGGGTGGTGGTGGCCTCGCAGTTGCCGGCGGCGTTGCGCTTTTCGGGCTGCGCGCTGCGCGCCACCATGCCGATGCGCAGGGCGCGCACGCGGGGCAGCAACGCTGGCGTCAGCGTGGCCCAGGCGCCAGCGCTGGCGGCGCTGTCCCA
>JANPMR010000403.1:0-4675 GCA_031427055.1 Rubrivivax sp. | reverse complement strand
GCAGTGACGGCCAGGGCAGCCGACACCGCAATGGAGTAAGCCGGCAGACGCCGCGTCAGTACACCACCACCGACCGAATCGACTCCCCACGCTCCATCAGCGCGAAGCCCTCGTTGATGTCCTCGAGCCTGAGCGTGTGCGTGATCAGCGGGTCGATGCGGATCTTGCCGTCCATGTACCAGTCGACGATCTTCGGCACATCGGTGCGGCCGCGCGCGCCGCCGAAGGCCGAGCCTTCCCACTTGCGGCCGGTGACCAGCTGGAAGGGCCTTGTCGCGATCTCCTGCCCCGCCGCCGCCACGCCGATGATGATGCTGCGGCCCCAGCCCTTGTGGCAGCACTCCAGCGCCTGGCGCATGGTGCTGGTGTTGCCGATGCACTCGAAGCTGTAGTCGGCGCCGCCGTCGGTGAGCTGCTGGATGGCGTCCACGACATTCGGCACTTGCTTGGGATTGATGAAGTGCGTCATGCCGAACTCGCGCGCCATCGCTTCGCGCGCCGGGTTGATGTCGACGCCGATGATCTTGTCGGCACCCACCATGCGCGCGCCCTGGATCACGTTCAGGCCGATGCCGCCCAGGCCGAACACCACCACGTTGGCGCCGGCTTCGACCTGGGCCGTGAACAGCACCGCGCCCACGCCAGTGGTGACGCCGCAGCCGATGTAGCAGACCTTGTCGAAGGGCGCGTCCTTGCGGATCTTGGCCAGCGCGATCTCGGGCACCACGATGTGGTTGGCAAAGGTACTGGTGCCCATGTAATGCAGGATGGGTTTGCCGCCGATGCTGAAGCGCGATGTGCCGTCGGGCATCAGGCCCTTGCCCTGCGTGCCGCGGATCAACTGGCACAGGTTGGTCTTGCGGCTGAGGCAGAACTTGCACTGCCGGCATTCGGGCGTGTACAGCGGGATGACGTGGTCGTCGGGCTTGAGCGTGGTCACGCCGGGGCCGACCTCGAGCACGATGCCGGCGCCCTCGTGGCCCAGGATGGCCGGGAACAGGCCTTCGGGGTCGGCGCCCGACAGCGTGAAGTGGTCGGTGTGGCAGATGCCGGTGGCCTTGATCTCCACCAGCACCTCGCCCTCGCGCGGGCCGTCGAGGTCGACCGTTTCGATGGTGAGGGGCGCGCCGGCCCTCCAGGCCACGGCTGCACGGGTCTTCATGGGTAGGGCTCCTTGGACGTGATGACAGTGAAGTGTGTCATCTGCGCCGAGATCACTTCGCCGGCACTTCGCGCAATTGCTCTGCCAAAAACTTCTCCACGCGCAGCGCAAAGTCGGTGTGCGTCTGCGGCAGCCGCCAGCTATGGCCTTCGTTGGGATAGGTCACCCATTGCGGGTCTCGACCGGCCTTGTGCAAGGCCTCGCGCAGGCGCTTGCCGTGTGCCAAGGGCACGCGCAGGTCGGCCTCGCCAAAGGCCAGGAGCAGGGGCGCGCGGATGTGCTCGGCCTGTGCCAGCGGCGAAACGCGGGTGAGCGTCTCGGCGTCGGCCGTGGCGTCGCCCACCATCTGGGGCAGCGAGTAGCGGCGCCCTGCGTCGCTGACGTCGTCGCGGACCCACCACGAACCCTCGAGGTACAGAAAGGGGTCGGTCACCGCCACCCAGGCCACGCCGCAGCGGTAGAGCTCGGGGTGACGCACCAGCCCCATCAGCGTGGCGTAGCCGCCGTAGCTGGCGCCGGCGATGCACACGCGCTGGTCGGCCAGGCCCTGCGCCTGCGCCCACAGCAAGGCGTCGGCCACGTCGTCCTGCATGGCCCTGCCCCACTGCTTCCAGCCGGCTTCGAAGTGCGCCTGTCCATAGCCCTGGCTGCCCCGGAATTCGGGGCTGATGACGAGGTAGCCGCGCGAGGCCAGAAACTGTTCCATCGCGCTCCAGCGCCAGTGGCCACCGCGCACCCAGGGCCCGCCATGCACCAGCACCACGGCCGGGCCTGGGCTGCCAGGCTTGCGGCCGGCGGGCAGGGTCAGCCACACCGGCAGGTCGCGGCCGTCGCGGGCCTTGATGCGCTGAAAGTCGACGCTGGCCATCAAGGCCGGATCGATGCCTGCCATGACCCTTGATACGCCGCGCCACTGCCCGGTGGCGGCGCTGAAGAGCCAAAGCTGCCCGGGGTGGCGGTCTGAGAAGTGGCGCACCAGCGCCACCATGTCGGGCTCGCCGCAGCGCCGGCAGCTGATGCGGTTGACGCCGCCGGGCAGGCGCTCGTCCACCTGCTGCTGCAGGCGCTTCATGCCTTCGTCAAACCATACGGTGACTTCGGCGTCCACCTCCACCCGCACGCCGGCCGCTGCAGCGCCGCGGCGCACCCCCAGCACGCTGCCGTTGAAGTCGAAGCCCGGCGTCGTCACCCAGGGCTCTGCCGCCGGCGCGCGGCGTTCGAAGTCGTAGCGCGCGAGCACCGCGTAGCCCTGCGGCCCCTTGCGATGCGTGACGTACAGGTTGCCTGCGTCGTCCACATGGCGGGGCGTGAATTGCAAACGCAGCTCGTCGCCCTCGGTCAATTGCTGCCAGTCGACTTGCCCCGGCGCACGCCAGTGCACGCCGCGCCGACCCTGCCCTCGGGTCATCGCCACCCGCGCTTCGCCGCTGCTGTCAAACAGCCAGCCGACGCTGCCCTTGGGGGCCCGCAGCTCGATCGAGCGCGTGCGGCCGCTGCGCACGTTCAACCAGCGTGGCACCACCTCGACCAGGTCACGTTGGCTGTTGAACTCGAGCATGCCGACGATGACTTCATCGTTCGCGGCGCCCGGTAGCGCTTGCGGCACGTGCAGCAGCTGGTGGTACCAGGGCAGGGCCTCGCGGCTGTGGCGCCCGCCATCGACCACCATCTGGCCGGCCCGGCGGGCGACCAGCATGCGCAGGTCGGCGCCGTCAGCGTCGACGCCGAAAAGGCCCGGCGCGGCATTGCTGTCTTCGCCGCTGCCGGTCTCCAGATCGACCACGCTGAAGACCAGGCGCCGGTCGCTGACCCAGCTGAAGCGCACCACATCGACATTGCTGAACTGCGCTGCACGCACCGGCCGGCCTTGCGGGCCGAGGTCGAACACCACCAGCCCCACACGCCCGGCGCCGGCCGCGGTGGTGATGGCCAGGTGGGTGCCCGAGGGCGACAGTTGTGCGTCCAGCACGTCGGGGTTCTTGAAGAAGGCCGCGGCGGGCAGGAGTGGTGCCGACGCGGCCGGGGCGGACGACGTGGCCTGCGCTGCCGGCTGTGCCTGAGATCGCGCCACCGTCGCGACGCAAAGCAACAAGGTCAGCGCCGTCAAGGCGACGGGCCTGCGAATCAGCTGTCCCATCACCAACTCCCGTGGATTTCAGGCTCGGCGCGCCTTGCCGTAGGTCTTGAACTTGGCTATCACTTCGTTCATCTGCGCTGCCGACAGGAGGGCCGGCTCGCCGACGGCCAGCGCCTGCAGGTAGATGCCGCACAGGGCCTCGATCTCCACCGCCACCTTCAGCGCATGGGCCAGTGAGGTGCCGGCGGCCACCAGCCCGTGGTTGGCCATCAGGCAGGCGTTGCGATCGGCAAACGCCACGCCGACGGCTTGCGAGAGCGCGTCGGTGCCAAACAGGTGGTAGGGCGTGCAGGGCACGCTGTCGCCGCCGGCCACCGCCACCATGTAGTGAAAGGCCGGCAGCGGGCGGCGCAGGCAGGCCAGCGCGGTGGCGTGCGGCGAGTGCATGTGGACGACGGCAGTCAGGTCGGGCCGCGCACGGTAAACGGCGCCGTGGAACGGCCACTCGGTCGACGGCGCCCAGGCGCCCTGCACCACCGCGCCGTCCTTGTCCATGCAGACAAAGTCATCGGCGCCCAGGTCTTCAGGCGCCATGCCGGTGGGCGTGATCCAGAAGGCGCCGCCGGCCAGATCACCAGCGCGCAGGCTCAGGTTGCCGGTGCTGCCGCGGTTGAGGCCCAGGGCATCCAGGCGGCGCACGGCGGCCAGGGCTTCGGCGCGCAGGGCGGCGTCGGGCAATGCGATGTCACTCATCGGCCCCGCCGTCCAGTGCCGCCAGCGCCGCCAGCGCCGCGGCCGTCGCATCCACCACGCCGCGCTCGGTGATCAGGCCGCTGACCAGTCGCGCCGGCGTGACATCGAAGGCAGGGTTGGCCGCGTGCGTGCCCTCGGGCGCGATGGCGACTTCGATCACCTCGCCCGCAGCCGTTCGCCCGGCCAGGTGCGTGACCTCGCGCGCGCTGCGCTCTTCGATGGGGATCTCGGCCAGGCCGTCGTGCAGCGTGCGGTCCAGCGTGGACAGCGGCATCGCCACATAGAACGGCACACCGTTGTCGTGCGCCGCCAGTGCCTTGAGATAGGTGCCGATCTTGTTGCAGACGTCGCCACGCGCCGTCACGCGGTCGCAGCCGACGATGACGATGTCGACCTGGCCGTGCTGCATCAGGTGCCCGCCGGCGTTGTCGGCCACCAGCGTGTGCGGCACGCCGGCCTGGCCCAGCTCCCACGCCGTGAGGCTGGCGCCCTGGTTGCGCGGCCGCGTCTCGTCCACCCACACGTGCACCGGCAAGCCGGCCTCGTGCGCCTGGTAGATGGGCGAGGTGGCGGTGCCCCAGTCGACGGTGGCCAGCCAGCCGGCGTTGCAGTGTGTGAGCACGTTGACGGGGCCGGGCCGGCCGTCTTCGGACTTGCGTCGGGCGATGGCCTGCAGCAGCGCC
>JANPMR010000402.1:0-4082 GCA_031427055.1 Rubrivivax sp. | reverse complement strand
CTGCTGGCGCGGGTGGGCCTGGCCGACATGCGCCACAAGAGTGCCGGCGACCTGGCGCACGGCCAGCAGCGGGCGCTGGAGATCGCGATGGCCCTGGCGCCGCAGCCGCGCCTGCTGTTGATGGACGAGCCCACCGCCGGCATGTCGCCCGAGGAAACCACGGTCATGATGGACCTGATCACCACGCTGGCCGCCGAACGCACGGTGGTGCTGGTGGAACACAAGATGAAGCTGGTGATGGGCATCTGCCAGCGCCTGGTGGTGCTGCACCACGGTGAATTGCTGGCCGAGGGCACGCCCGACGAGATCCGCGCCAACACCGACGTCAAGCGCGTCTACCTGGGGCAGCACTGATGGCCACCGACCTGGCCAATGACCTGGCCACCGACCTGTCCGCCGAGCCGGCCGCCGACCCGACCCCGCTGCTGAGCGTCCAGCAACTCGACGCCTGGTACGACCGCAGCCACGTGGTGCAGGGCCTGAGCCTGCAGGTGTTTCCCGGCGAGATCGTCACCTTGATGGGCCGCAACGGCGCGGGCAAGACCACCACGCTGCGCGCGCTGATGGGGTTGGTGGCCAAGCGCCGCGGCCAGGTGCGGTTCGCCGGCCATGACTGCAGTGCCGAGCCGGCGCACACCCGCTACCACCTGGGCCTGGCCTACGTGCCCGAAGACCGCCGCATCGTGCCCGGCCTGACGGTGCGCGAGAACCTGCAACTCGGCGTTATCGCGCAGAAGGGCCGCTACGACCTGGCGCGCGGGGTCGACGAGATTGCCGAGACCTTTCCGCGGCTGGCCGAGCGGCTCGACCAGGAAGGCAGCTCGCTGTCGGGCGGCGAGCAGCAGATGCTGGCCATCGCCCGCGCGATGATGGCCAAGCCGAAGATGATCCTGCTCGACGAACCCAGCGAGGGCATCATGCCGCTGCTGGTACACGAGATGTTCGCGCTGTTCTCCCGCATGCGCGCCCAAGGCACCACGCTGCTGCTGGTGGAGCAGAACGTGGAGCGTGCGTTGTCGATCTCCGACCGGGCCTACATCCTCGACCAGGGCCGCATCGTACACACCGGTGCTGCGCAGGCCCTGCTGGCCGACCGTGAGATCCAGGAGCGTTACTGCGCGGTGTGAGGCGGTTTGAAAAGCCAGTCCACGCGCTGGCTTCGCGTCCACCGCCCGTGCGGGCCGCAGCTGCAGCAGCAGGGCCTCGGGTGGCCAGTTCAAGCCATTCCATTACATACAGCTCGCGCTAGCCGCTGAGTCACGCATGAAACGCACGTCGGCGGTGAAGTCCAGGACCCGCTGCAACCCGATCCGGATGGTCTTGACGCCAGGCTCGCCATCGCCTTTGCGCGCCAGGAAGCCGCCGAGCATCGCAGCGCGCCGCACCATGTCGTTGGGAGGCTGGGCGGTGCGGCAGGCAGTGGCTTCTTGGTCAGCACGTACGCCGCCGTGATCTCGTCGGGCTCGAACATCAGCGGCGGCGGCGCGGCGTCGGGCATCGGGTGAGTGGCCCGTGATGGCCCGCCCGGTGGCGGCCTGACAGGCCGTCCGCAGGGTCCGCCTGGGCGGCGACTGTCGCTGGCCGGCATATTGCTGTCGATAGCCGGACTGGATGCGCTTCTGGTATTGCACCGAACACAGTCGAGCGGGCAGCCTGGCTGCGGTGTGATGCTCATCAGACATGGTGTTCGGCCTCAGTTCACGTTTCAGGCCGGCACCACCGCAACAACCGCTCTGGGGTAGTTGGAAGCCGCCTCTGCTGAATTCGACTGAGGCTCGGCGCAGGCGCTTCTCGTGGTCGCTGAGCGACTTGTACTTGCCGCTGCGGATGATCTGCACGCCCGGGTTGTCGGTGTCCACCCCCCCCGGTAGCCCAGGTCGACGATGACCTGCTTGGGCGAGCGTCCCAGGTCTTGCAGCAGGTTGGCCGTCTGCACAAGCTGGGCGTTGAGCACATGGCCGTCGTACGGATTACCACGGAAGCTGCGCGCCCCGACCATCAGCCCCTGCTTGTGGATGACCGCCAGGCTGACCTTGACGCCAAACACGCAAGGTGTGTGTACTTTGCCCTTGGACATGCACTCGACCTCCGAGGCGTGCAAGGCGTAGAGCTTGTTCTTGGTGTGGCGCTGCTGGCTGAGGATGCGCTCGGCGCGCTCCAGCCACATCGTCAGGTCGCTGATCGCCTTGGCGCTGAGGCTCTCGCGAGCCGGGGCGGCGTCGGCGGCCACTGCGGCATTGTCGGCGTCGAGCTTGCGCCGCACCTCGCGCATCACCACACCCAGGATCGCGCGCTGGCAGGTGCGGCGCGTAGTAGTCCATACCGCTGAAGAACTGGAAGTACACGTCCTGCGCCCAGCGCTCGACAGGGACGCGTCGCTCTCTTTGTGGGCGTGCTTCAGGTACAGCAGCGCCACCATCAGTCGCATCGGCAACCGCGGCCTGCCCGCGATGCTGACGCCCGCACCGGCCACCGCCAACGTCGGGCCAAACATCTCTGCACCTTCGCTCAGACGACCCTTGCGGTCGCGGCGCGCAAACACCGGCGCCAACGACGATTCCATCTGCGACCAGGGCACGCGAGAGGCCAGCACCGCCAGCGGGTGTCGCAGGTCGATCATCTGGTCAAGCCGGGCGCGGAAGAAGTCGTCGGTGGTGCGCTCCTCAATCTCCCAGGACTTGATGCCTATTGGATTGACCGCCAGGAAATTGCGCCATTGGAATTCACCCGAAAGTCTTGGTGAAACAACGACTTGCTCGTTCTGCAGAGCCGGCGCGTGGTGCGGCAAGCGGCGCCCGACATTGCCGCCAGGCCGGGCGCACCATCAAGCGCTGCGGCCCAACCTGGCAGTCGCCAGTGCGGCCAAGCCCTCAAAGTCCAAGGCTTGCAGCCGGCTGGCCAGCCTCGGCTCCTGCGCCATCAGCGCGGCATGCACCTGGGCCCAGCTGTCCAATGCGGTCAGGTCACCCGACCGGGCCGCGTCGCGCAGCGCACGCCAGCCGTCGGCCGGGTTGACCAGCAGCCCCAGGCCTGGCGCTGCCGCCTCGACGCCATCGTGATGGGCGGTCGAGGCCTCGGCGCTGTCACCCGCCGCATCCGTTGACCACACCAGTTGCAGCAGATCACCCAGGGCCTGCAGCAGGGTATCGGGCGGGCAGGGCTTGAGCAGATGCAGGTCGATGTCACGCGGCAAGCGCCAGCCGGGTGGGTGCTGGGGGTCAGTGGCCGACAGCATCAGCACGGGACAACGCTGCGTGGCAGCACTGCCGCCCGCGGTGCTGCGCAGCGCCAGAACGAAGTTCCAGGCCGGGGCCTCGTCGCCCAGGTGTTGGTCGATGATGCACAGGTCCGGGTAGGTTGCCGCGCCCGCTTGCGCAGCCTGCAGCAGGTTCAATGCGGCCTGCACACTGGCCACAGGCAGCACGCCGAAGCCGGCCTCGACGAGCAGCAGTTCCAGGTGGCGGCGGTTGCTCGCTTGTTCGTCCAGCACCAGGACATGGCGCATGCGGCCGTGGTAGCCCCGGTACCGGAGGCTGAGGTCGGCCAGCTGCGGCGCGGGCTCGTCCACCTGCGGCAGCACCAGGATGAAGCCGAAGTTGCTGCCTTGGCCGGGCTGGCTGACAACGTCCATGCGGCTGCCCATCAGGCCCAGCAATTGTTGCGCGATCGACAGGCCCAGGCCCAATCCCTCGCTGTCGCCCGAGGCACCGCGCTCAAAAGCATCAAAGATGTGGGCCAGCGCGTCAGGTGCGATGCCGCGCCCGTTGTCGATCACCTCGAAGTGCAGGCGGGCCTTGCCGGTCGGTCCTTCAGCGGCCTGCGCCGCATCGAGCAGGCTGACCCGCAGCGTGACCAGGCCGTCCCGGGTGTATTGCATCGCGTTGTTGAGCAGCACGATCAAGACCTGCATCAGCCGGCCGGCGTCCATCGACACCCAGGCCGGCAAGCCGGGCGCCAGCACCAGTTCAAAGCGGTTGCCACGTTGTTGCCCCAGCAGGATGGCGCGCTCCTTCAGCAACTGCAGCCATTGCGCCAGGCCGGTGTCGGCTGGGCGCAGGCGCAGCGTTTCACGCTCCATGCGC
>JANPMR010000401.1:0-1521 GCA_031427055.1 Rubrivivax sp. | reverse complement strand
CCGACGACGCTGATGCGCGTCAACTTCGCCAGCGCGCAGGAGCCGCGCTTCTGGCAGCGCTTGCGCGCCCTGGCGGCGCGGTAATCTCCGGGCATGAAATCACTTCAAGGCAAGGGCGCGGTTGTCACCGGCGCCGCTTCGGGCATCGGCGCAGCGCTGGCCGCGGCGCTCGCGGCGCAAGGCGCGAAACTGCTGCTGGCCGACATTGACGGCACCGGCTTGCAAACCGTCGCCGCAGCGCTGCGCGCAAGGGGCTGCACCGTCGACACCCAGCCCTGCGACGTGGCCGACCCCGCCGCCGTGCAGGCGCTGGCGCAACGCGCGCAGACGCTGTGGGGCGGCGCCGACATCCTCGTCAACAACGCCGGGGTGGCGCTGGTGGCGCCAGTGGAGAGCGTCGCGCTGGCCGACGCGCACTGGCTGATGGGCATCAATTTCTGGGGCGTGGTGCATGGCTGCCAGGCCTTCATCCCGCAGCTGGCGGCGCGGCCGGGGGCGGTGATCGTCAACATCTCGAGCGTCTTCGCGATGGTGTCGATGCCGACGCAGTCGATCTACAACGGCTCCAAGGCCGCCGTACGTGGCTTTTCCGATTCGCTGCGCGAGGAACTGCGCGAGCGCGGCGTGCAGGTGCTGTGCGTGCATCCGGGCGGCATCCGCACGCCGATCGCCCGGCACGCCCGCCTGGGCGACATCGCCATGGCCGCCGACAGCCCACAGGCGCTGTTCGCACAGTTCGACGAGGCCGCGCGCACCAGCCCCGAATCCGCCGCCGCGGCCATCGTGCGTGCCATCCGGCGCGGCGATACGCGGCTGCTCATCGGCCCCGATGCGCGCCTGGGTGATTGGGTCTTTCGGCTGGCGCCGGCGCGCGCCTCGGCCTGGTTCAGCGCCCTGGCGCGATGGATGCGCGCGCGGCAGCGTTGAGCTGATGCCCCGCGCGGGGCGCGAGGAATTCACGCTGACGTCGCCTGGCTTGTAACGACGACACGTCGGGACGCAACACGCAACCCGCAATACGCACGGCGCCGCGCCACCGTCAGCTGCGGCTTTCGGTTGCAGGCGCCGGCCTGCCACCGCGGGCGCACGCACCCACTGCCGGCACCCATGGCAACTCAAACTTCCACTGTCAAACCCGCCAGGCCCCTGTTCGGCGACGTCCAGGCTCTCATCGACCGCCTGACCCTGCGCCCGAGGGGCGAGTTCCGCGCCGACGCGACCTGGTGCGCTTCGGCTCGGCCAAGCGCGGCGAAGCCACGATCAAACTGCTCGAGGTCATGGCCGCCGCCGTCCGGCACGGTCGCGCGCTGGGGCGTCGTGCATGTGCCCGGCGAGCGCGGCGCGCCTGCTCAACGGCCTGTACCTGCAGTCGGCACAGCGCGTCAGGCGCGACCGCCCAGCTTTTCCCAGCGCTCCAGCGCCTGCATCAGCTCGGTCTCGATGGCCTCGTTGCGGGCCTGCAGCGTGACCACGCGCTGCGGTTCGTCGACGTAGACCTCGCTGCCAGCCAACAGCGAATGG
>JANPMR010000400.1:0-13244 GCA_031427055.1 Rubrivivax sp. | reverse complement strand
GCGGCAGAAGGCGTCGAAGCGAAACGTGCGAAAACCGAGTACCGCTGGGGAGCACCGACAAGCCCAGGGCTTGCCCCCTGGGCGCAGGAGGTGATACCCGGTGGTGCCGGTTTCTCGCGCGTTGCAGCCGACGACCTTCTGTCGCCCACGCTCCTGGCGCTTCAGCCTTCGCCCAGCCCCAGCCGGCGCGCCACCACCACCGCCTCGGTGCGGTTGCGGGCCTGCAGCGCGCGCAGGATGGCGGCGATGTGGATCTTTACCGTGCCCTCGGTCAGGCCGAGCTCACGCGCAATCAGCTTGTTGGGCTGGCCTTGCATCAGGCAGCGCAGCACGTCGCGCTGGCGCGGCGTCAAGGCCGTGGCCTCGGGCCGCGGCGCAGCGCCAGCGCCCAGACCGGCCAGGGCCTGCGCCGGCAGGTAGGTGCCGCCGCCGAGCACGATGCGCAGCGCCTGCTGCAGCACCTGCGCCGGCTCGCTCTTGGGCAGGAAAGCCACCGCCCCGGCATCAAAAGCGGCGCGCATGACGGCCGGGTCATCCTCGCCCGAGGCCACCGCCATGCGCAGTGCCGGAAAGCGCACGCGCAGACGGCGCAGCCCGGCCAGAGCGTCCATGCCCGGCATGTGCAGATCCAGCAGCGCCAAGGTCAGCGATGCCGCTTGCTGTTCGATGCAGGCCTCGGCCTCGGGGAAGTCGGCGGCCTCGACGATTTCGGCTGCGGGCTCGATCAGGCGCAGCGTGCGCGCCAACGCATCGCGCACCATCGGATGGTCATCGGCGATCAGCACCTTCATGGCAACTCCTGGGGCAGCGCGCTCGCCGCTTGCTGTTCGAGCCAGGCGCGCAAGCGCGCTGGCGACACGGGCTTGGTGAGCACAAGCTGGCGGGCGCCATCCAGTGCCTGCAGCGCCTTCAGGGTGTCTGGCGCGGTCTCGCCGCTGACCAGCAACAGCGGCAGCTTGCGGCCCCAGGCCGCGCACAGCGCGTGCGCCTCGTCGGGGCCGTGGCGACCCGCCGGCAGCCGCACGTCGGCCACCACCGCGTGGGCCACGGCGCCCGGCGGCCACTGATCCAGCAGCGCGGCCGCGTCGGACGCCTCGACGCTGCGGCAGCCCCACTGCTGCAAGAGCCGGCGCATGGCATCGCGCACCTCGGCGTCGTCTTCCAGCACGGCCACGTTCAGGCCCTGCAGCCGGCGGGTCTGCTGCCGCGCGGCGGCGGCGCGCAGGGGCAAGGTACCGGCCGGTGTCAGCCCGTCGACGAAGAACACGCTGCCGCGTCCGGGCCGTGAGTGCAAGGACACGCGCAACTGCAGCAGCCAGGCGACGCGCTGCGCGATGGCCAGGCCCAGACCCAGGCCGCTGCGGCGGTCGCGGGCCGCGTTGCCGGCCTGGAAAAACTCTTCGAAGACGCGCTCGCGCTCGGCTGGCGCGATGCCGATGCCACTGTCCCAGACCTCGATGCGGTGAGCGCGCGTGCCGTCGGCGGCCGTGCGCGTGCGGCAGGCCAGCAGCACGCCACCCTGGCGCGTGTACTTGACGGCGTTGGACAGCAGGTTGCGCAGCACGCGTTCCAGCATCTGCGGGTCGCTCACCGTCGCGGCTTGCGAGTCGGCCACATGCACGGCCAGACGCAAGCCCGCGGCTTCGGCGGGGCCGGCCCACTCATCGGCCAGGCGGTGCAGCAAGGGCGCCAGCGCCACCGTGTCCCAGCGCGGCACCACCGCGCCGGCGTCGATGCGCGACACATCCAGCAGCGCACCGAACATGGCATCCAGTGCCGTCAGCGAAGCCTGCATGCGCTGGGCAATCTCGGCCTGCTCAGGCGCCAGCGGGCCGGCGCAAAGGGCGGCGGCGTACAGGCCCAGGGCGTGCGCCGGCTGGCGCAGGTCGTGGCTGGCGGCGGCCAGGAAACGCGTCTTGGCCAGGTCAGCGGCCTCGGCGGTGTCGCGGGCCTGTCGCATCTGCTCGATGCTGTCGCGCAGCTCGACGCCTTGGGCGTCGACCCGCAGACGCAGCCGGGTGTTCTCGGCGCGCAGCGCGCGCACGGCTCGCTGATGCGCGGCGCCGCGCAGCCACAGCCACAGCAGCAAGGCCGCCATCGCGACGGCGAGCACGGTCAGCAGCGACGGCGGAATCGAAACAGTCATCGGGCGCGCAGCGAGAGGGCGACAAGGCGGCGATTGTGGCCGCGGCGTGCCGCTGAGGGGGCCGCGGCCCTGTCGCAAATGACGCGCCGCGCGAGCGCAATGTCAGTGTTTACCTGCAAGCAGACCCTTGCATACCGTGTGCCAGAATCCTTGCGCCTCTTCTCCCGAAGCCTGCTGCTGCCCCCTGATGTCCGCCCTGCCCGACGATTCACCCCTGGCAGACGCCGGCACCACCACCGCGCCGGTGCGCAAGCGGCCCCGCCCCGGCGAGCGCCGGGTGCAGATCCTGCAGATGCTGGCCGGCATGCTCGAACAGCCCGGCGCCGAACGCATCACCACGGCCGCGCTGGCCGCACGGCTGGATGTCTCCGAGGCCGCCCTGTACCGCCACTTTGCCAGCAAGGCGCAGATGTTCGAGGGCCTGATCGAGTTCATCGAGACCAGCGTCTTCACGCTCGTCAACCAGATCACCGAGCGCGAGCCCTCGGGCGCGCTGCAGGCGCAAAAGATCACCACGGTGCTGCTGCAGTTTGGCGAGAAAAACCCCGGCATGACCCGCGTCATGGTGGGCGACGCGCTGGTATTCGAGCACGAGCGCCTCATCGCCCGCATGAACCAGTTTTTCGACCGCGTCGAATCGCAGTTGCGACAAAGCCTGCGCGCCGCGGCCGAGGCCGGTGGATCGAGCACGCCGACGGTCGACGCGCAGGCGCTGGCCTCGGCGCTCACCGCCTTGGTGATCGGGCGGCTGCAGCGCTACGCACGCAGCGGGTTCAAGCGGCTGCCCACCGAGCACCTCGAGCCCGCACTGGCGCGCCTGAGCGCGTAAGTCGGGGCTGGGTGGCTTGACGCCGGGCGCCGTGGGGTGCCGATAGCGCACCCTAAACTCGCCCTCATGAACCCTGCATTCGAACACTTGCTGGTGCGCGCCGAGTCGCTGCTGGCGCGCCTGGAAGTCATCCTGCCCCACGCCGCCACGGCGCCCGACTGGTCGGCCTCGGTGGCCATGCGCTACCGGCGCAGAATTTCGGGTATCGGCAGTGCCGGCGTGCTCGAACCCGTCAAGCACCTGTCCACCATCCGCCTGGCGGACCTCAAGGAAGTCGACACACAGAAGGAACGTCTGCTGCGAAACACCGAGCAATTCGTGGCGGGGCGCGGCGCCAACAACGTGCTGCTGACCGGCGCGCGCGGCACGGGAAAAAGTTCGCTCATCAAGGCCTGCCTGAACGAATTTTCGCCGCAGGGGCTGCGTCTGATCGAGGTCGACAAGGCCGACCTCGTCGACCTGCCGGATCTGGTAGACCTGGTGGCCGAACGGCCCGAGCGCTTCATCGTGTTCTGCGACGACCTCAGCTTCGACGAGGGCGAGCCCGGCTACAAGGCGCTCAAGAGCGTGCTCGATGGCAGCGTGGCGCAGGCCAGCGACAACCTGCTGATCTACGCCACCAGCAACCGCCGCCACCTGCTGCCCGAGTACATGAAAGAGAACCTGAGCTACCAGCACACCGAGGACGGTGAAGTGCATCCGGGCGAGGGCGTCGAGGAGAAGATCTCGCTGTCCGAGCGTTTCGGCCTGTGGATCAGCTTCTACCCCTTCACGCAGGCCGAGTACCTGGCCATCAGCGCACAGTGGCTGCGCTTCTTTGGCGTTGACGAAGCGGCGATTGCCGCGGCGCGCCAGGAGTCGCTGGTGTGGGCGCTGGAGCGCGGCTCGCGCTCGGGCCGCGTGGCACAGCAGTTTGCACGCGACTACGCGGGGCGGCATGGCGGCTGAACGCGCGCCGGTGGACGTCGAGACCCAGGGGACGCGCCGTCCGGTGGACGTCGCGGTGGGCGTGCTCATCCAGAGCGATGGCCGCTTCCTGCTGACCAGCCGCCCCGCCGGCAAGGTCTACGCCGGTTATTGGGAGTTCCCAGGCGGCAAGCTCGAAGCCGGAGAGACGGTCGAGCAGGCGCTGCGGCGCGAGCTGCATGAAGAGCTCGGCATCACCATCGGCCCAGCCCAGCCCTGGCAGGTCGAGGTGATGGACTACCCCCATGCACGGGTGCGGCTGCACTTCTGCAAGGTTACCGAGTGGACGGGCGAGTTCGAAATGCGCGAGCAGCAGGCCATGGCCTGGCAGACCCTGCCAGTGGCCGTGGCGCCCGTGCTGCCCGGCACGGTGCCGGTGCTGCGCTGGTTTGCGGCTGAACGCGGCCACTTCGGTCCGCTGACGATCGACGCACAGACGCCCACGGCCACATCCACGTAACGGTGCGCGCGACGCCAATGGACGCGGGCACCCTGCTGCCCCGGTCGCTCAGCGACAAGTTCCGCTTCTGGTCGTTCGTGTCGATGGCCCTGCTGGTCTTCGTGCATGGCTACAACCTCGAGCCGCGCTACCTGCAGCCATGGACCACGCCGCAAGCCGAACTCAGCGCCGGCAACTTCGTCCAGTACTTCCTCGCCAACGGCGTGCTGCGGTTTCCCCTGCCCTACCAGCTCTGGTTCATCCGCGTGCTCTTCTTCTACAACCTGGCCTACCCGCTGCTGTTGCGCTGGGCGACCGGGCCCAAGTCGCGGCGCGTCTTCTTCGCCGTCGCCACAGGGCTGTGGCTGGTGTCAATGCCGACCCTCGTCGTCGAGGGTGAGGGCCTGCTGTTTTTCTGCCTCGGTGTCGCGCTGCAGAAGTCGGCCTTCGACATCGGCAAGCCCGGCCGCTGGTTGGCACCCCGGCCGTGGGCGCTGGTCTTCATCGGCTGCGCCACGCTCAAGACCGTGCTCGCCTTCGAGGGGCCGGCGCTGCTGGGCGGCGCCGTGTATTCCGTGCTTGCGCTGCTGCACAAGCTGACGATCGCGAGCGGACTGGTGGCGGCCTGGTTTGGCAGCGACACGCTCGTGCGCTGGTGCATGGCCCGGCGCTGGTTTGTCTGGCTCTCGTCCTTCTCGTTCGTCATCTACGCGGCGCATGCACCGCTGGTCGCGATCCTGATCGACCCCTTCTTCACCGTCCTGGGCGATGGCCCCGGCGCCGCGCTGCTGAACTTCCTTCTGCTGCCGCTGATCATCATCGCCGGCGCCGTTGCGCTCGGCGCGCTGTTGCGGTGGGCGGCCCCCGCCGCCTACGGCATGCTGACCGGCGATCGGGGGCTTGACAGGCCACGGCCTGGCGATCTAAAGTGATATCACTTTGAAATCATTTTGGAGTCAAACATGAACCAAGTGGCAGCCATCGAACACAAGGCCATCGCCACCAGCGGCTGGCCATCGGTGCTTCTCGGTGCCGCCTTCACGGCGGGCGCCATCTTTTTGCTGGTGCTGCGCCCCGGACCTTTCGTGGTGCCGATCGCAATCGGCATGTTCCTGGCGGCGGCGTTCTTCTGGGCCGGTCTGTACATGCTTCAGCCCAACCAGGCGGCGCTGCTGATGTTCTTCGGCCGCTACCAGGGCACCGACCGCGAGAACGGGCTGCGCTGGGCCAACCCCTTGAACGCCAAGCGCAAGATGTCGGTGCGCGCGCACAACTTCAACAGCGAGAAGCTCAAGGTCAACGACCTGCGCGGCAACCCGATCGAGATCGCCGCGGCCATCGTCTGGCGCGTCGCCGACACCGCGCGCGCCAGCTTCGATGTCGAGGACTACGAGGCCTACGTGCTGACCCAGGCCGAGGCCGCCGTGCGCCACCTGGCGTCGCGTTACGCCTACGACAACCTCGAGGTCGACGAGCACGGCACGCAGAAGGCCGAGATCACGCTGCGATCAGGCACCGACGAGGTCGGCGCCGCGCTCGTCACCGAACTGGCGGCGCGCTTCTCGCAAGCCGGCATCCTGGTGGTGGACGCCAAGCTCACCAACCTGGCCTACGCGCCCGAAATCGCCGGCACCATGCTGCGCCGCCAGCAGGCCGAGGCCGTGGTGGCAGCGCGCTCCAAGATCGTGCAGGGCGCCGTGGGCATGGTGGAGATGGCGCTCAAGGGCTTGGAGGCCCGCGGCCTGGTGAGCCTGGACGACGAACGCAAGGCCGCCATGGTCAGCAACCTGCTGGTCGTGCTGTGCTCCGACCACGACGCCACGCCGGTGGTCAACGCCGGCACGCTGTACAACTGAGCGCGGCGCCCGCGCGATACTTGGTTGCCGCATGGCCAGCCCCGACAAGAAGGCCTTCGCGCTGCGCATCGATCCGGCCCTGTGGGCCGAGATCGAGCGCTTGGCCGCGGCCGAGTTGCGCAGCGCCAACGCCCAGGTCGAGTACCTGCTGCGCGAGGCGATGCGCGCCCGCACGGGCAACGCCGCAGCGCAGCGGCAGGCGCGCGCGGCCAGGCCAGTCACGCCCGAAGGTGACTGAGGGCGTCGCTACACTGCGGCCCATGAAATGGCTGGATGACATCCGCTGGGACGGCGACGGCCTGGTGCCCGTGATCGCGCAAGAAGCCGCCAGCGGCGACGTGCTGATGTTTGCCTGGATGAACCGCGACGCGCTGGCCGAGACCGCCGCCAGCGGCCGCGCCGTCTACTGGAGCCGCTCGCGCGCTCGGCTGTGGCGCAAGGGCGAAGAATCCGGCCACGTACAGCAGGTGCACGACATCCGCATGGACTGCGACAAGGACGTGCTGCTCCTCAAGGTGACGCAGCTAGGGCACGAGCCGGGTATCGCCTGCCACACCGGCCGCCACAGCTGCTTCTTCCAGCAGCTGGAAGGCGACGCCTGGCACGCGGTGGAGCCCGTTCTGAAAGACCCCGCAGTGATCTACCGATGAGCACCAGCAACGACACCCTGGCCCGACTGGCCGCCATCATCGAGAGCCGCAAGCCCGGCCAAGGCGGTGATCCGGAAATGAGCTACGTCGCGCGCTTGTTTTCCAAGGGTGGCGACGCCATCTTGAAGAAGATCGGCGAAGAGGCCACCGAAGTGGTGATGGCCGCCAAGGACGGCGACCGTGCGCGCATCGTGGGCGAGGTGGCCGACCTGTGGTTTCACACGATGGTGGCGCTGGCGGCCTACGATTTGGCGCCGGCCGACGTGCTGGCCGAGCTCGAACGGCGTGAGGGCCTGTCGGGCCTGGACGAATTTGCGCTGCGCAAGGCGCGCGAACGTGATGATGAACCTGAAGGAGACAGGCAATGAGCGACGTGGTGGTTCCTGGCTCGCGTGCCAGCAGCGATTTGCGCCTGCTGACCCACATCCTGTATGGCCTGCACACGCTGTCGTGGTTCTCGGCCGGCGTGTTTTCGGTGATCGCGCTCATCATCAACTACATCAAGCGGCCCGACCTGCCGGATGACTTCTACCGCAGCCATTTCCGCTGGCAGGCGCGCAGCTTCTGGTTCACCTTGATCTGGCTGGCCGCGACCTCGCCGCTGTTCCTGCTGTTCGTGTTCCCGGGCGCTGCGGCCTGGTTCATCGTCGGCCTGTGGTACCTGTACCGTTTTCTGCGCGGCTGGCTGGCCTTCCATGACAACCGGCCGATGCCGATGCCCGCGGTCTGAAACGCGATCACCATGAGCGCTGATCCGAACTGCATCTTCTGCAAGATCGCCGCCGGGCAGATTCCGTCGCGCAAGGCCTTCGAGGACGACGAACTGCTCGCCTTTCACGACATCAACCCCTGGGCGCCGGTGCATGTGCTGATCATTCCCAAGGCCCACATCGCCAGCCTGGCCGACGTCGGGCCCGAGCACGACGCCCTGCTCGGGCGCATGCTGGGCCTGGCGCCGCGGCTGATGCGCGAGTTGGGCGTCAGCAACGGCTTTCGCACCCTCATCAACACCGGTCCCGATGGCCGCCAAGAGGTGCCGCACCTGCACATGCACGTGATGGGCGGCCCCAGGCCCTGGCTCAAGGGGTGATTTGGGCCGCCCTCTCGGCCCGCCACGGCGCCGCCCCGTAGAATTTGGCTTTAGTTTCTCTGGAGAATGATCATGGGTGGTTTCAGCATCTGGCATTGGCTGATCGTGTTGTTGGTGGTGGTGGTGATCTTTGGCACCAAGAAGCTGCGCAACATCGGCGCCGATCTGGGCGGCGCGGTCAAGGGCTTCAAGGAAGGCATGAAGAGTGCCACTGACACACCCGAAGAGCAGCCTGCCGCGCCAGCGCAGCAGGTGACGACGGTCAAGCGGGTCGACCCGCAGACCGTCGACGTCGAGACCAAGGTCAAGAGTTGACCGGCGCCGCGCGCGCCGCCGCAGGGCAGCCGCGCATCGCCCGTCTGCCCTTGCGCCGGCTGCAAACGACATGATCGAATTCGGTTTCGACAAGATCGCCCTCATCGGCGCGGTGGCTCTCATCGTCATCGGGCCCGAGAAGCTGCCCAAGGTGGCGCGCACGGTGGGCCATCTCTTCGGCAAGGCGCAGCGCTACGTGGCCGACGTCAAGGCCGAGGTCAACCGATCCATCGAGCTCGACGAGCTCAAGAAGATGAAGACGCAGTTCGAGGACGCGGCGCGCAACGTCGAAAACACGGTGCGCAGCGAGGTGCAGTCGGCCAGCAACTCGTTCGAGAACGACTGGAAGGACGCCACCGGCGGCCTGGGCTCATCAGGCTCGTCCAGCACGTCCAGCACCTCGAGCTACGAGCCGCTGGCCCCGCCGCCGCCAACCTACAGCCATCCGCGCAAGAAGTGGCGCCTCAAGCGCGGCGCCACACCGCAGTGGTACAAGCAGCGCACCGGCATCCGCACCAAGGCACTGTCGGGCGCGGCCCGCGTGGCGCGCTTCAGGCCGCCCGGTGTCAAGGCCTGACGATGACTGAAGCGGAGAAGAAGGACGAACTCGAAGGCACCGAAGCCCCGTTCGTCTCGCACCTGATCGAGCTGCGCGACCGCCTCATCCGCGCCGTCATCGCCATCGCGATCGGCTTTGCGGCGCTGGCGTTCTGGCCGGGCCCGGCCGGCCTGTACGACCTGCTGGCCGCGCCGCTGGTGGCGCACCTGCCCAAGGGCGCAACGCTGATCGCCACCAACGTGATCTCGCCGATTTTGGTGCCGCTGAAGATCACGCTGATGGGCGCCTTCATGCTCGCGCTGCCGGTGGTGCTCTACCAGCTCTGGGCCTTTGTCGCGCCGGGCCTGTACTCGCACGAGAAGCGGCTGGTGCTGCCACTGGTGGTGTCGAGCACCTTGCTGTTCGTGCTGGGCGTGGCCTTCTGCTACTTCCTGGTCATCCCGGGCATGAGCAAGTTCATCCAGGCCTTTGCGCCCGCCACCATCACGGCCGCGCCAGACATCGAGCAGTACTTCGGCTTCGTGCTCACGCTCTTCCTGGTCTTCGGCATTGCGTTTGAAGTGCCGATTGCCGTCATCGTGCTGGCCCGCATGGGCATCGTGACGATCGCCCAATTGCGCCAAGCGCGGGGCTACTTCTACGTCGGCGCCTTCATCGTCGCCGCCGTGGTGACGCCGCCCGACGTCATCTCGCAGCTCGCGCTGGCGATCCCGATGTGCATCCTGTACGAGATCGGCATCGTCGCGGCGCAGGTCTTGATCAAGACCACGAAGGCGCCAGCCGACACAGACGACGCGCCCAAGCAGGCCTGAACGCGCCGCATCGCGCCGGCTGCAGCCGATCCAGCCACTTTCGAGGGTCCGGGTCCCCCGGCCCAAGAAAGGCCTCCCCCTCGGGGGGTAGCGAGCGAGAGCGAGCTGGGGGGCCCTACTTAATCCAGGTGTTGAGCTGGATGATCGGCATCAGCACGGCCAGCATGATCACCACCACGACCAGGCCCATGCCGACGATGAGCAGCGGCTCCAGGATGGTCGCCGCGGCCAGGGCGCGGCGCTGCACCTCGGCCGACAGCTGCGCCGACGCGCGCTCGAGCATGCGCGGCAGCTGGCCGGTCTGCTCGCCCAGGCGCGCAAACATCGCCAGCAAACCCGGAAAGCGCTTCTTGGCCGCCAGCGCACTGGCCAGCGGCGCGCCTTCGCGCACCTGGGCCAGCGCGTCGAGCGCGTCGCTGCGCATGGCGCGGTTGCCCAGGGTCTCGGCCGCTGCCTGCAGGGCCTTGAGGATGGGCACGCCGGCGCCCGCCAGCATGGCAAGCGTACTGCCGAAGCGCGCCGCGTTGTAGCCGCGCGCCAGGCGGCCCAGCAGCGGCAGGCGCAGCACGGCGGCGTCGCTGCGCTCGCGGAAAGCCTCGTTGCGCCGCGCCAGCCCCAGCAGGCCCACGGCCGCCGCCGCCAGCAGCGCCAGCAACCAGCCCCACTGGCGCAGGAAGCCGCTGACCGCCAGCATGCCCACCGTCAGCGCCGGCAGCGCCCGCTTGGAGCTGGCAAAGACGTTGGCGATCTGCGGCACCACCCAGGTCACCAGCACCATCACGATGACCAACGCCACGGTGGACACGATGGCCGGGTAGAGCATGGCGCCCAGCACCTTGGTGCGCAGCGCGTGCTGCTGCTCGAGGTCGTCCGCGAGTCGTTCCAAGACCAGGCCGAGCGCGCCGCTCTGTTCGCCCGCGGCCACCACGGCGCGGTAGATGTCGTCAAACTCGCGCGGCGCCGTGCCCAGCGCGCGCGCAAAGCTGCTGCCGGCGTTGACCTCGCTCTTGAGATGCGCCACCAGCTCGCGCTGGCGCTCGTTCTCGCTCTCTTCGGCCAGCGCCGTGAGCGCGCGCTCCAGCGGCAGGCCCGCGCCCACCAGACCGGCCAGTTGGCGCGTCCACACGGCGCGCTCGGTGGCCGAGAAAACGCGGCGCGTGAAGCGCGGTGCGCTGCCGTCGGTGGTGGCCGCCGTCACCGGCGCCACCGTCATCGGCACCAGATCGCGCGCCCGCAGTTGCTGGCGCGCGGCCTTGGCGTTATCAGCCTCGAGCAAGCCACCCTGCGACTTGCCGGCGGCGTCGAGCGCCTCGAAACGATAGGCCGGCATCGTCAGCGATCAAGGTCTTGCGCGGATCCGGCTCTGCCGGTCCGCAGCAAGCGCCCCCTCGGGGGGCAGCGAACGAAGTGAGCGTGGGGGCCCATGTCAGTCGCGAGTGACGCGCACGACTTCGGCCAGCGAGGTCACGCCGCTCTGCACCAGGCGGTCGCCGTCCTCGCGCATCGAGCGCAGGCCGGCGGTGCGTGCGGCGGCGATCAGCTCTTGTTCGGCGGCGCGGTTGTGGATCAGTGCCTGCACCGATTCGTCCACCGCCATCAGCTCGTAGACGCCCGTGCGGCCTTTGTAGCCGGTGTGGCCACAGTGCGCGCAGCCCACCGGATGCCAGTGTCGAGCCTCCGGTGGCCCATCGTCACCCTGGCGGCGGCACTGCAGGCACAGCTTGCGCACCAGGCGCTGCGCCAGCACGCCGAGCAAACTGCTGCTGAGCAGGAAGGGCTCGACGCCCATGTCGATGAGCCGGGTGACGCTGCTCGGCGCGTCATTCGTGTGCACGGTGGCCAGCACCAGGTGGCCGGTGAGGCTGGCCTGGATGGCGATCTGCGCGGTTTCGAAATCGCGGATCTCGCCGATCATGATGACGTCCGGGTCCTGGCGCAGGATGGCGCGCAGCGCGCGTGCCCAGGTGAGGTCGATCTTCGGGTTGACCTGCGTCTGGCCGATGCCGGGCAGCTCGTACTCCACCGGGTCTTCCACCGTCAGCACGTTGGTGGTGGCGGTGTCGACGCGGCCCAGGCTGGCGTACAGCGTCGTCGTCTTGCCGCTGCCGGTGGGCCCGGTGACGAGCACGATGCCGTGCGGCTGCTGGATCAGGCGCGCGAAGCGCTCGAGCACCTCGCCGTCCATGCCCAGTCCTTCGAGCGTGAAGCGGCTCTCGCTCTTGTCCAGCAGGCGCAGCACGGCGCGCTCGCCATGCGACGAAGGCAGCGTGCTGACGCGCACGTCGATGGCGCGGCCGCCGATGCGCAGGCTGATGCGACCGTCTTGCGGCAGGCGCTTCTCGGCGATGTCGAGCTCGGCCATGATCTTCAGCCGGCTGATGAGCGCGGCGTGCAGCGCCTTGTTGGGCTGCACCACCTCGCGCAGCGTGCCGTCGACACGAAAGCGCACGCTGCTGCTGCGCTCGTAGGGCTCGATGTGGATGTCGCTGGCGCCGTCCTTGGCGGCCTGCGTCAGCAGCGCATTGAGCATGCGGATGATGGGCGCGTCGTCGGCGGCCTCGAGCAGGTCTTCCACCGCTGGCAGCTCTTGCATCATGCGCGACAGGTCGACGCCGCTCTCGACCTCGCCGATCACGGCCGCGGCGCTGCTCTCGCCGCCGGCATAGGCCGCGGCAATGCGCTGGCCCAGCGTGGCGCTGGCCTCGCGCTCGAAGCGCGAGACCTCGAACAGACGCGTCACCTCGGCCAGCGCCGGCAGCGGCGTGGTCTCGCCGGCCCACAGCAGCAGATGCTCGCCGTCGTCCTCGAGCAGCAGCGTGTGGGCCTTGGCGTAGGCGTAGGGCAGCGGGTGGCGGTTGGCCATGGCGGGTGCGGATCAGGGCGCTGAGGGTGCTTTCGGCGCGTCCGTCGGCGCCGGCCTGGGCGGCAACACCAAGGGCGGCAGCGTAGGGCCTTCGTTGATCGGCAGCACCAGGCTGGGCGACGGCTGGCCGTCACGCAGTTGGCCGCGAATCTGGTCGTAGCGGTCGGCCGAAAAGCGGTTGGCCGACTCGGCATCGCGCATCACCACCGGGCGCAAGAACACCATCAGGTTGGTGCGCTTGCGCTCACGGCTCTCGCTGCGAAACAGCGCCCCCAGCCAGGGGATGTCGCCCAGCAGCGGCACCTTGCTGCGGACGGTTTCGAAGCGGTCTTCGATGAGGCCGCCGAGCACCAGGATCTGGCCGTCGTCCACGGTCACGATGTTCTCGATGCTGCGCTTGGAGGTCGACGGGCCGGCATTGCTGGTGCCGGCCGCCGTGTCCTGCTTGACGCTGCTCTGCTCCTGGAAGATGGTCATGCGGATGGCGCCGCCCTCGCCGATCTGCGGCCTGATGCGCAGCGTGATGCCGACGTCCTTGCGCTCGATGGTCTGAAACGGGTTGGTGGTGGCGCCGGCGCTCTGCGTGAAGGTGCCGGTGATGAAGGGCACGTTCTCGCCGACCACGATCTTGGCCTCTTCATTGTCCAAAGTGATCAGGTTGGGCGTGCTGACGATGTTGGTCTCGCTCTGCGACTGCAGCGCGCGCGCGATCGCCGCCA
>JANPMR010000399.1:0-5478 GCA_031427055.1 Rubrivivax sp. | reverse complement strand
CAGCTGGCGCGGCGTCTGCTCGGTGCGCTGCAGCAGGCTGAGCATGCCCAGGATGGCGTTCATGGGCGTGCGGATCTCGTGGCTCATGTTGGCCAGGAACTGGCTCTTCATCTGCGAGGCCTGCTCGGCCGCCTGGCGGGCTTGCATGAGGTCGGTGATGTCGATGCGAAAGCCCACGATGTGGCCGTCGGCCATGCGCCGCTCGATGATGCGCAGCCAGGTGCCGTCGTCGAGTTGCTGCACGTGCAACTGGTTGCCCGAACGGTGCGCGGCGATGCGCTCGGCCACCCACGCGTCCACGCGTCCCACAGCGGCGGCGTACTGGCCGCGCTGGGCGCCGACGCGGATGATGTCCTCGAAGCGCGCGCCGGGCACGATGAGGTCGGCCGAGGCGGCGTACAGCGCCCGGTACTTGTCGTTGCACAGCACCAGGCGGTCGTCGGGGTCGAAGAGCACGAAGGCTTCGTCGACGGCTTCGATGGCGCCGCTGAGAAGCGCACGTGCGTTCTCGCGCTCGGCCTCAACGCGGCGTTGCTCGGACACGTCGGTGTAGGTGCTGACAAAGCCGCCGCCCGGCGCGGGTGCGCTGCGTACCTCGAGAAATATGCCGCCCGGCCGCTGGCGCAGCCAGAAGTGGGGCGCCTGGCTGGCTTGGCGGGCCCGGTCCTGGGCCGCAGCCAGCGCCTCGGCGTGGGTCAGGGGGCCGTACTCGCCGCGCTGCCACATCAGGCCAACGACCTTGTCGACGTTCAGCGGTGCGTCGGCCAGGAAGGCGGGTTCCAGCGCGTAGACCTGCGCCCACTTGTCGTTGTGCAGGACGATGGCGTTGTCGGCGTCGTGCACCGTCAGTCCGCAGGGCAGCGCCTCCATCACGGCGCGCAACATGGTGGTCACGCGCTGCTGCTCGGCCTCGAGCCGCTTGCGCGCGCTCACATCCACGTAGGTCGTCACGAAGCCGCCGCCGGGCATGGGCGCACCGCGCACCTCGAGCACGCTGCCGTCCGGGCGCGTGCGCTCGAACTGGTGGTGGGTGGGGTGGCGGCTGCGCTCGACGGTGGTCGAGATCACGGCCTCGATGTCGACATTGCCGTACTCGCCCCGCTCGGCATTGAAGCGGATGATCGACTCGAAGTGGGTGCGCGGCCCCTCGAACAGGCTGTCGGGGAAATGCAGCAGGGTGCGGAACTGGCTGTTGTGCAGCACCAGCGTGAGATCGCTGTCGAAGACGCTGATCGCGCAGGGCATGTTCTCGACGATGCTTTGCATGACCTCGTAGGCGCGGCGCAATTCCTGTTCGGAGTGGCGCAGGTCGGTGACATCAACCGTCGTCGCATAGGCGCCGCGAACCTGGCCCTGTTCGTCCTTTGCGGGGATCAGCGTGACGGCCGACATGCGCAACTTGTCGCGCACCATCTCTGCGCCTTCCCAGTGCACCGTTTCGCCGGCGCGGACGCGCTCGATGTGGGCCAGCAGCGTGGGGTCGGGATCCTCGCCCGTGGCCTCGGCCAAGGTGCGGCCAATGATCTGCTCCCGCGGCAGCGCGAAGCGGTCGCAGATGGCCTGGTTGACGAAGCGGTAGCGGCCCTCGGCGTCGAAGTAGGCCACCCGCACGGGAAGGTGATCGGTGACCGTGCGCACGAAGCGCTCTTCCTCGGCCAGCCGCATCTCGAGCTGCTTGCGGCTGGTGATGTCCTGCAAGGTGCCAAAGATGCGCACCACCACGCCGTCCTCAAGCTCGCCTTCGCCCAGCGAGCGCACCCAGATGAAGCGGCCGTTGGCAGTGACGTAAGGCAGCTCCATGTCCCAGCCCTGGCCGTTGTCCAGCGTGGAAAGGAAGGCCTGCTCCAGCTGCGGCCGCTGCGCCACGGTGCAGTAGGCGAATGCGTCCTGCAGTTCGAGCACCGAGTCGACTGCCAGATCGAGGATGTGAAACACCTGCGCCGTCCAGCGCACGCTGCCGTCGCGGGTGTCGAACTGCCAGCCACCGACGCCAGCGATGCGGCCGGCGCGATCCAGCACGGCCTGGCTGTCGCGCAGGGCCTCGTCGGCGCGCATGCGCTGGCTGATGTCCATGTGCGTGCCGGCCACCCACAGCGGCTTGCCGTTGGCGCCGCGCTTGCTGATGCGCCCGCGTGCCTGCACCCAGGTCCAGCCACCGTCCTTGTGGCGCATGCGCGAGTCGCACTCGTAGATGTCGACCTCGCCGCGCAGGTGAGCCGTCATGCGGTCCCGGGTGCGCTGGCGGTCGGCGGGGTGGCAGATTTCTGCCCAGGTGTCCATGGTCACCGGCGACAGCTCGGACAGGCCGCGGCCGAGGATGGCCGCCGAGCGATCGTCCAGCTTGAACCCGCCGTTGGAGAGGTCCCACTCCCAGGTGCCGACATTGGTGCCGGCGATGATGCCGGCCAGGCGCTCGCGTTCGGCCGCCAGGTCTTCGGCGGCGGCGTGGGTCGCGGTGAGATCGGTACCGATCTCGACGAAGCCCTGCAGTTGGCCATCCGGGCCGCGCATCGGCTGCACGTCGATGTGCACCCAACGCAGGCTGCCGTCGCGTGCGCGGTTGACCACGTCCTCGCTCACTGCCGTGCCTTCGCGGGCGCCGCGCACGATGTTGTCGTTCACGGCCGGCGCCGTCTGGCCGCTGCCCAGCAGCTCGCCGGGGCTGCGCCCCACGACCTCGTCGGCGGTGTAGCCGTACAGGCGCGTAAAGCCTTCGTTGACCCACACGATGACGAGTGCGGCGTCGGTCATGATGACGGCGTTGGACGTGCGGCGCACGACCGTGGCCAGCCGTTCCAGATCGCCGGTCATCGAGGCCGCGAGCCGCTCGGCGCGCCGCCGGCCGGCGAGCAGCAGCCAGACGCAGAAGGCCGCCACCAGGCTGAGCGCCGTGCCGGCGCCGGCCACCGCCACCCACGATGCCGACCCGGCGGCGCCCTCGAAGCCCGGGCGGCTGCTGACGCGCAAGCTCAGCGGGCGGCCGCCGACCTCGATCGTCAGCGTGTGCAGGCGGCTGCCCTTGTCGCTGTTGCCGCCCACATGCAGGACGCTGGCCCCGGCGGAGGGGTCACCCTCGAACAGATCGAAGGAGACTTCGGTGTCGCTCGACAGCGTGTTGAGCAGCGCGCGCACGTCGACAGTGGCAAACAAGATGCCAGCCAACGCTGACATGCGCTCGGACAGGGCATCGCTGGTGGGCGGTCTGGCAAACAGCGGCACCAGAAAGAGCAGGCCGTCGCCGCGCCCAGTGCCCAGCGTGATGCGGCCGCCAAGCGTCACATCGTCGCGCAGCAGGGCCTCGTCAATGGCAGCGGCGACGATGGCGCGGCCGCCGAGATCGTCACCCGGCCCGGGCCAGACCGTGCTGGCCGGCTCGAGGACCCTTACCACCTGCAATGTGGTGCGCGAATCAGCGGCTTGAGGGCTCATGAATGTGGCGGCGCCCGCGTCGCGCTGGGCACGTACGAAAGCGGCCAACTTGGCCGCGGGCACCCGCTCGGCGTAGCCGAATTGGCTGACCCCTGGAAGGTCGCTCGAGATCCGGCGCGCCTGCACCCAGCGGCGGAAGGTGTCGCTGTCGACCTGGGGCACGCTCGCAAACGTGGCGCGCAGACCGCGCAGTCCGTGCAGGGGCGTCTGCAGCCGCTGTCGAACCTCGTCGTTCAGCTTCTCGGCCAGGCGCTCGAAGCGCCGTTGCTGGTCGGCCTGTGCGTCGGCGCGCAGACCTTGCACGATGAAGCCGGTGACCAGCAGGCCGGCGCCAGCCAATAGCAGTGGCATGACCCACTGGGTCGGGTTTTTCGTGCGGGCCACGGGGCGGGTGGGCATCGGGTGTGGGGTCGGCAGGCGTCGCGAGACCTTGCGGCGGCGTTGCCGACAGGCTGCGGACATGATGCGGACCCGCGCCCGGGTCATCGACGCGAACAGAGGGGTCCGCGCGGGTCTGATCAAAGCTTTGGCTCGGCCCTGCTGGGGCCCAGGGAGGGCGCCCGCGGCCCTTGTCTGGGGTTGCTGCTCAGCCCCGCAGGTGGCAAGCCACCCAGTGCCCTTCGCTGGTCTGCTTGAGCTGCGGCTTCTCGCGGTCGCACAGGCCCTTCTGCGCAATCGGGCAGCGGGTGTGGAAGTGGCAGCCCGGTGGCGGGTGGATGGGGCTGGGCACGTCGCCCTGCAACGGGATGCGCACGCGCTTGACGCTGGGGTCGGGGATTGGCACCGCCGAGAGCAGGGCCTCGGTGTAGGGGTGCTTGGGGTCGGTGTAGAGCCGCTTGGCCGGCGCGATCTCGACGATGCGGCCCAGGTACATCACGGCCACGCGGTGGCTGATGTGCTCGACCACGCTGAGGTCGTGGGCGATGAAGATGTAGGTCAGGCTGAACTGGCTGCGCAGGTCTTCGAGCAGGTTGATGACCTGGGCCTGGATGGAGACATCGAGCGCGCTCACCGCTTCGTCGCAGACGATGAGCTTGGGGCTCACGGCCAGGGCGCGCGCGATGCCGCTGCGCTGGCGCTGGCCGCCCGAAAACTCGTGCGGGTAGCGGCGCATGTGGTCGGCCGCCAGGCCCACGGTCTCGAGCAGTTGCACGATGCGTTCTTCGTACTCGCGCCGCGTCTTGGTGAGCTTGTGGATGGTCAGCGCCTCGCCAATGATGGCGCCCACCGTCATGCGCGGGTTGAGGCTGGCGTAGGGATCCTGAAAGATGATCTGCATGTCGCGCGCCAGCGCGCGCAACTCTTGCTTGCTGGCGTGCGTGACGCTCTTGCCTTCGAAGGTGACCTCGCCCGAGGTGGGCTCGATCAGGCGCAGGATGCAGCGGCCGGTGGTGCTCTTGCCGCAGCCGCTTTCGCCCACCACGCCGAGCGTCTCGCCCGCGGCCAGATCGAAGCTCACACCGTCGACGGCATGCACGTGATCGACCACGCGGCCCAGCAGGCCACCGTGGATGGGGAACTGCTTGACGAGGTTCTCGACCTTGAGCAACGGCGACATGTTGGCCCCTTGCCCGCCGGGTACGGCCGGCGATCCCCCGAGGGGATGCTCGCTTGCTTGGGGCGGCCCGGCGCTGCGCTCGTTCATGCCAAGGCGCTTTCGAGAATGCAGGCCACCTTGTGACCTGGCGTCACCTCGCGCAGCGGCGGTGTGGCGACGGTGCAGGCCGGCATCACGAACTTGCAGCGCGACGCGAAACGGCAGCCCTCGGGCGGCGCGATGAGCTTGGGCACGGTGCCGGCAATGGCCTCGAGCCGCACCTTGTGGGTGGCCGCCATGTCGATGCGCGGAATGCTGCGGATGAGGCCCTGCGTGTAGGGGTGGCGCGGGCGCGCGAAGAGATCTTCGACGCTCGCTTCTTCGACCACCTTGCCGGCGTACATCACCACCACGCGCTGCGCGGTTTCGGCCACCACGCCCATGGCGTGGGTGATCAGCATCACGGCCATGCCCAGGCGGTCTTTGAGCTCGCCCATGAGGTCGAGGATCTG
>JANPMR010000398.1:0-5722 GCA_031427055.1 Rubrivivax sp. | reverse complement strand
GCCAGCGCCGGCTTGAGCAGGTTGGCCGCATCACCCGTGCCGGCCGCGCCACCGGCGCCCACCAGAGTGTGCGTCTCGTCGATGAACAGGATGATGGGCTTGGGGCTGCCTTGCACTTCGTCGATGACGCTGCGCAGGCGCTGTTCGAACTCGCCCTTCATGCTGGCGCCGGCCTGCAGCAGGCCGACATCGAGCGAGCGCAGCTCCACGTCCTTCAGGCTCGGCGGCACGTCGCCGCGCGCGATGCGCTGGGCGAAGCCTTCGACCACCGCGGTCTTGCCGACCCCGGCCTCGCCGACCAGGATGGGGTTGTTCTGGCGCCGACGCATCAGGATGTCGACGACCTGGCGGATCTCGTCGTCGCGGCCGACGATGGGATCCATCTTGCCGCTGCGCGCCTGCTCGGTCAGGTCCACCGTGAACTTCTTCAGCGCCTCTTGCTTGCCCATCGCGGCCGGGGCGATGGCGCCGCTGGCCTCGCCCGGCGCAGCGCCACCGGCGGCACCGCCGGAGCCGTCACTGGCGCCCTGCCCGTCCTCGGGCGAGCCCGCGGTGATCTTGGCCAGGCCGTCGGACAGATCCTCGACCTTGAGCTTCTCGAACTGGCGGCTGATGGCGATCAGCGCGTTGCGCAGGTTCTTGGTCTTGAGCATGCCAATCAGCATGTAGCCGCTGCGCACGACGTTGTCGCCATACAGCAGCGTGCCGTAGACCCAGCCGCGCTCGATGGCGTCGGCAATGTTCTCGGCGATGCCCGAAATGCTGGTGGCACCGCGCGGCAGGCGATCAAGCGCCGCCGTCAGGTCCTTGGCCAGCACCGACATGTCGAGCTGCGTGTGCTTGATGACCCGGTGCCAGTCGGAGTCTGCGCCCTGCAGCAACTGCGACAGCCAATGCTCCAGTTCGACATAGGGGTTGCCGCGCAACTTGCAGAACACGGTGGCCCCTTCGACCGCCTTGTAGCTGGAAGCGTTGAGCTTGCCGAAGAGCGTGACGCGATTGATGTCTGCCATGGGGAGATGCCTTTCAAGTCGGTGAGGTCAAGTCTTGCGCATTGAGTATGACGCGCGGTCGTTCGCCCGCGCGCCGCGGGCCGATCCAGGTGGTCCAGCCCAGGCGGCCTTGCTGGCCGAGCCGGCTCTGGGGTCGATCATCGTTGCGGACCTCGATCTGCAGGTCCCAGCCGAGCTCTTGCCCGAGGTAGTGCGCCACCAGCGCGCGCAGCGCGGGCAGCGCCGTGCCGGTGGGCAGCAAGGTCTCGAAGGTGGCGCCGTCCACCGGGCCGATATGCAGGCGGAAGTGGTGTTGGCGATCGAACACCGAGCCGCCGAGTACGGCGCTGGAGCCGAGCTGTGCCGTCGACGCGCGACGCGACGCGCGCTTGCGTCCGATGCGCGATCGCTCTTCGGGCAGCAGCCGCATCCAGCGGCCAACATAGGACTCCACGCGCACCGGCACGCGCAGGTAGCCCGACAGCAGCGCCGTCAGGCCATCGGCGGTGCGTGCCTGGCGGCTGAGCAGCCCGGCAAAGGCCAGCTTGGCTTCGGTCGGCACGGCATCGCGGCCGCGCCACTCGGCGCCGCCGATGCCGATGAGCGAGCCCACAAGGTCGGCAAAGCGGTCGTCGCCCACCCGGTCGTGGCTGGCCGTGGGCTGCGCCTGCGACCAGGCGCGGTAGAACATCAGCAGCAGCCGATGGTGGAACATGTCGGCGAAATGCACCAGCGTGGCGTCGCCTTTTTGCAGCAGACGGTCGCGCGCGTAGCCCGTCAGGTGCAAGGGCAGCGGGCCGTTGGCACCGAAGAGACCAAAGAAGCGCACCTCGAGCCGCGGAATGCCAGGCGTGTAGCCGCCGCCCACTGCCGACAGCGATGCCGGTGCGAAGCCCATGTCAGTCGACTGGCCCAGGCGCAGCGGCTCGTCGGCGGGCCGGCGCGCCGTGCCAAGGCGCGGCAGCGTCGGGTGATGGGCCTCGATGGCGCGCAGCGCCTGGAAGAAGTCCCAGCGATGCGGTTCCTTGGCGATGGCGTGGATCGGGTCGGTGCGACCCGGGGCCGGCACGCCCTGCGGCACGACCGCCTGCGCCTCGACGGTCACAGCACCGGCCTCGACCCGGTGCGCGGTGCGCCCACCAGGATGTCGCCGCGCGCCGGCGAACGCACGCGCGTTTGTGTGAAGCCGTTGATAGAGACGTGGCGCGCGAAGAAGCGCTCGAGCACGCAGCCCAGCATAAAGGCACCGCCGCCTTCGAAGGCGTGGTCGTCGAATTCGACGTCCAACGCCACGCCGCGCCCAAAAGTGATGGGCCCGGGCATCGGTAGCCGGCGCACCACCGACTTGATACCTATCGAACGCACGCCGTCGATCTGTCGCTGGCCGACGGCGTCGCCCGTGGATGCGTACAGGCGCAGGATCTGGCGCAACGCCGCGGCACCCTGCTCGGCATCGGTGTCGAGCAGCGAGAGCTGGTTCAGCGTGAGCTGGTTGATCAGCTTCCAGGCCAGGTTGTCCTCACGCAGCGCCGACAGGGGCCGCGACGGGCCACGGATGACTGAGATCGAACTTACAGGCCCCGGCGACGCCAGTGTCAGATCGCCGCCGGCCTGCCCCACCGGCATCAGCACCGGCAGGTCGCGGTTGGTGCACAGCGCGCGCACGCCGAGTTGGCGCAGATCATCGGCAAACGGCGCCTCGTTGGCGTCCGTCACGGCGATGAAGACCTCGGTGCCGAGGTACGAAGATCGCGGGCCCTGGCGCTGCTGCACGCCCGACAGCAGACGCAGCTGGCGCTGCATCGAGAAGTAGGCCGGATGGCTATGCGCTTCGGTATGGAAGGCCGTGTAGAAGGGCAGAAAGCGCCACTGGCTGTCGACACCCACGCCGTAGCCCTGCACGTCAAGGATCGAGTGAACCTCGAAGTCGAGCGGGCGCGTGCGGTCGGGCACCACGTGATAGTCGGGCGTGGCCGGCGAAACATGAATGCGGTCGCAGCGCTTCTCGAGCAAATTGATGGCCGGCACGCAGTGCAGCGCAAAGCAGCTGGCATCCACTGCCTGTTGCAGCGCCGGGTCGGCTCGGGTGAACAGCATCACCAACTCGACCTCGGTGCCGCCGACGCTGCGCATCGCCGTGCCGGCGCCCAGCACGTCAAAGAACAGGAAGCGCGGTGGAAACGCGAAGTACTCCTGCAGAAGCCGGTAACCTTCAAAGCCGCGCAGCCCCGGCGGCAACAGCGACTGGTCGTCGTCGAAACCCACCGGTTCGACGGCGTCACGGTCAAGCGCCTCATAGCGCACCGCGCCGCCGCGGCCTTGCACCAGCACGCCCAGTGCGTGGCCGCAGATCAGCTCGTGCAGGCGGTGCGCGATGTCGTCCACGCCCGTAATGTGCAGGCGCAGGTCTTCGATGCTCAGCTTGCTGAAATCCAGGCCACCAGCGGCCTTCAGGCGCAGCTTGAGGCCGGCGCGGTAACGGCGCCACTCGGGGTTGGCGGCGAAAGGCAGGTCAGACGCATGCGTGAAATATTCGGCGTGCGTGATCTCAATCGGCCAGAGCTCGACGTCGTGTGCAGTGCGGAATTCACACAAGGTGTCGCCCGACTTACCGGCCCGGCTTGTCAGCACACTGCCGCGGGGCACGCTGGCGCCAGTGAGAAGCGAAGGGTCGCCGAGCTCGGGATGGAGCTGCGCGATCACCATCGATGGCGTGGGCGCCAGAAACTGCGGGTAGACGATCTCGAGCAGGCGCTGCGTGAAGCGCGGAAACTCGGCGTCGATCTTGAGCTGCACGCGCGCGGCCAGGAAGGCGAAGCCTTCGATCAAGCGCTCGACGTAGGGGTCGGTAACCTCCAGCCGCTCCATGCCCAGCCGGGCCGCGATCTTGGGGTGGGCCTCGGCAAACTCGGCGCCCATCTCGCGCAGATGGCGCAGCTCTTCGTTGTAGTAGCGCAGCAGTCGGGGGTCCATGGCGAAACAGCTAGCGCTTGCCCTCGTGCACGGCCACGCGGCCGGTCTCGAGATCGATGTCGGTGTGCAGCATCAGCTCCATCGGCACGGGCTGAGCCCACATCTGGCCGTTGATGCGGATGCCGATCTGGTTGTGGTGGTCGAGTTGCTCTTCCTTGATCACGACTTCGACCACCAAGGTGTCTGCCAGGATGCGGGGCTCGTGGCGGATGATGGCTTCGCGAACCCGCATCCGCAGTTCATCGGGGTCGACGGCCGACGCCGAGCGCCCAGACATCGGCGGCAGGCCGTAGTTGATGACCGAATTTTCGGCGTGCGGCGCCGCGTCCCAGTCGATGTCGCCATCGGGCTTGGTGGCGTTGAACAGCCACCCCAGATCGCGCAGCACCATCTCGCGCAGGCGCTGGCGGTTGATGACACGCGCCTCCACCGCTTCGACCTTCGAGGCGGGCTCGTCGTCGGTCAGGCGGTCGAGCAACGCGGGTTGGAGACGATCCTGCTGGCGCAGCGTGGCCATGGCGTGGCGGAGGCTGCGCGCCGCGGCGTCAGGCGTCGGTCAACGCGATGGAGCGGATGTCCATCAGCGCGACTTCACTGTCGCTGGTGGTGATGATGCGCTGGCCCACGCCCACCCAGGTGCCGTGCGGTGTCTCGTTCCATGATGTGGCGCGCGACAAGGCATGGGCATCGCCGCTGGCGAGCTCGGTGTCGGGGTAGCGCGTGGGGATCAGCGCCACGGTTTCGCCGCCGTTGCTGAACATCAGTTGCGCCGGCATCCACACGGCATCACGCAGATCGACGGGCGCCTCGATCGTCACCTTTTGCAGACGGCAGAACGGGACCCAGTAGTAACGCCCGTTGATCACCGCTTCGAGCGTCGGGCCGAGCCGGCTGTCGGCGTCTGCGATCCATTCGAAGGGCTTGCCATCGAGCATGCCGGCAGTGGCGGGCGCTTGGTCAAGCGCCTGGGCGCGCAATTGGGCGGCTTCGGCGTGTTCGCCCCGGCCCTCACGCAGCAGCGCCTCGATCAGCAAGGCCATCCAGGCCTCGGGCTCGCCAAAGAGCATCGGCACCTTCTGGCCGGCAAAGACCTGCAGGCGCAGGGTCTCGCAGTGGATCGCCTCGCGATAGGTCTGCGCCATCGGCAGGGCCGCGGCGTCGAGCTCGGACGACACGGTCAGCTGGTTGAGCGCGCGATCCCATTGACCCAGGACGGCCAGCAATTGAAAGAGAAAGACCCGCAGCTTGGCATCCTGCGGATGGCTTCGCACGAGGTCGGTGAGCAACTTGAGTGCACGCGCGGCATCACCTGCCTTGAGGGCTTCTTCGGCTGCAGTGGTCAGGGCCATGGCGTGGACTCTTCGAATGAGGGAATCAGACGTCACGTGTGAGCAACGTCGATTCAGGGACGCCGGCCGTCAACGACCGGGTCACCGCAATGCCGAACTCAGATGCCGCCGCAGCGCCGCGACACCAGAGAACCCGGCGCGATAGACCGCGCCGGGGCGAGGCACGGTGCGTCAGACCTTCTTGGACGTCTTCACGTCGTAGCCGGCCTTGACGGCGGCGTCGAGCGAGCCGTCCTTCTTCTGCGCCTTGTAGGCCAGTTCGATCTTGGCGAAATTGAGCGCGAACTGGTCGGTAGGCATCTGACCCGAGCCTTCCGAGCCCCCCGTCTGGTAGCTTGACACCAGCACATCCGACAGGGTGATCATCAGGTACTCCTCCTGCTTGCCGCCCGCCTTGCGGACGTGCAG
>JANPMR010000397.1:0-11367 GCA_031427055.1 Rubrivivax sp. | reverse complement strand
GCCGGCGGCTCGCCGATGGCCAGCGCGATCTCGCGCTGCGCCATGGCATAGCGCGTCAGGCTGTCCATCAGCAGCAGCACGTGCAGGCCGCGGTCGCGGAAGTGCTCGGCAATGGCTGTGGCGTAGCTGGCGCCCTGCATGGCATGAGCGGCGGCGAATCGGCCGGCGCGGCCACCACCACGCTGCGCGCGCGGCCCTCGTCGCCGAGGATGTCTTCGATGAACTCCTTGACCTCGCGCCCGCGCTCGCCGATGAGGCCGACCACGATGACGTCGGCACGCGTGTAGCGCGCCATCATGCCCAGCAGCACGCTCTTGCCCACGCCGGTGCCGGCGAAGAGGCCGATGCGCTGGCCGCGGCCCACGGTGAGCAGCGCGTTGATGGCGCGCACGCCGGTGTCCAGCGGCGTGCGGATGGGGTCGCGGTCCATCGCGTTGATGCTGCGCCGGGCCATCGGCTCGTCATGCGTGTGCTGCAGGGGGCCCTGGCGGTCCAGCGGCCGCCCGTGTGAGTCGACGACACGGCCGAGCAGGCCGTCGCCCATCGGCAGGTGCAGGCCGCGGTCTTCGCTGCGCCGCCAGGGGTGGTTCTCGACGCCCCAGCGCGGTGGCATCAGCGGCGCCGGGCGCGGCACCACGCGCGCGCCGCTGCTCAACCCGTGCAGATCGCCGGTGGGCATCAGGAAGGCACGGTCGCCGCTGAAACCCACCACCTCGGCCAGCACCGGGCTCTGGCCTTCGGAGATCACCTCGCAGACCGAGCCCACGGGCACGCGGATGCCGGCGGCCTCTAACACCAGGCCGGTCACGCGCAGCAGCGTGCCCACCGATTCGAGCGGCTGCGGCAGCGCCGCGTAGGCCGACAAATCGGCCAGGTAGCGCGTCCAACGCTGCGAGCGTTCGCGCAGGCGGTCGTCGAGGGCCGGGATCGGCATCATGGGGTGTTGCCGACGCCGACGCCGACGCCGTCGTCTCTTTCGCTCAACACCTGCGTCGAGCCCAGGGCCGCGGCGGCCTGCTGCCAGCGCGCGGCGATGCGCGCGTCGATGGCGCCGACATCGCTTTGCACCATCACACCCCCGCGTTCGATCGAGGCGTCGGCGTGCAGCCGTGCGCCGCGCGCCGTGAGCGCCTCTTCGGCGCCCTCGGCCACCAGCGGCAGGTCCAGCGGGTGCACGTGCACGGCGATGTGCCGCGCGCTCAGCATCACGGCGTTGACGGCCTCGGTGGCGATGGTGGCCACCAGCTCCGGGCGCATCTGGATTTCGGTGCGCAGCACCTGGCGCGCCAGCTGCACGGCGGTCTGCGTCAGGGCGCGGGCCATCTCGCCGTCGAGCTTTTCAAACTGGCTGTCGAAGGCGTCGAGCAGGGCGCCGATCTGCGATGTGGCCTGCTGCGCAAAGCTCTGCTTGAAGCCCTCGAGCGCGGCCAGGCCGTCGCGGTAGCCTTCCTGGTAGCCCGACTGGCGGGCCGCGTGGATGCGGGCGCGCCAATCTTCGGTGGTCGGCTCGGCCGGCGGTGGCGGCGGCGCACTGGCCGGCGCGCTGGCGGCGTTGCCGGCATTGCCGGCAAACGTGCCGGGCCGCCAGCTCGCGAAGTCGCCAAGCTCCTCGCGCGGGATAAAGCGGCGATCGGCCGCGCCTGCCTTCGATCCCGGGGGCGAGGGCACGTTCTTGAAGCCGCCGCCTTTAGACGAAGTCGTCATCGCCGCCACCCGCCAGCACGATCTGGCCTTCGTCCACCAGGCGGCGGACGATCTTGAGCATTTCCTTCTGCTCGGCCTCGACCTCGGACAGGCGCACCGGCCCGCGCGACTCGAGGTCTTCGCGCAGCGTCTCGGCGGCGCGCGTGGACATGTTCTTGAAGATCTTCTCGCGCAGCGTGGGCGTCGCGCCCTTCAGCGCAATCACCAGCGATTCGCTCTGCACTTCCTTCATCAGGGCCTGGATGCCCTTGTCGTCGATCTTCTCGACGTCGTCGAAGGTGAACATGTTGTCCATGATCTTCTGCGCCAGATCGTTGTCGGTCTCGCGCACGAAGTCGAGCACCGAGGTCTCGACCGCGCTGCCCAGCATGTTGAGAATTTCGGCCGCCGTCTTGACGCCGCCCAGCGAGCTCTTCTTGCCGCGGTCGCCGCCGGCCAGCACCTTGCTCATGACCTCGTTGAGGTCGCGCAGCGCCATCGGCTGAATGCCGTCGAGCGTGGCAATGCGCACCATGACTTCGTTGCGCTGGCGCTCGGTAAACATCTTCAGCACGTCGCTGGCCTGGTCGAACTCCAGGTGCACGAGGATGGCCGCGGCGATCTGCGGGTGCTCGTTGCGCAGCAGCTCGGCCACCGAACTCGGGTCCATCCACTTCAGGCTCTCGATGCCGGTAACGTCGCTGCCCTGCAAGATGCGGTCGATCAGCAGTTTGGCCTTTTCCTCGCCCAGGGCCTTGCGCAGCACGGCCTTGACGTACTCGTTGCTGTCGGGCACGAGCATGCTCTCGTTGGCCGCCAGCAAGTCGAAGCTCTCGATGACGTGGTCGACACGCTCGCGCGAGACTGCCTTCATGCGTGCGATGGTCTCGCCCAGGCGCTGCACTTCCTTGGGTGCGAGGTGCTTGAAGACCTCGGAAGCCTCTTGCTCGCCAAGCGACATGAGCAGGATGGCGGCGTTCTCCAGGCCTTGGTCTTCGGTCGACGGGGGGGCGGCCATGGCTGCAGGCTCCTAGGCGCTTCAGGCGTTTTCGCCGTTGACCCAGCCGCGCACAATGTGCGCGACGGCGGCGGGGTTGGTCTTGGCCATGTTGCGTGCGGCGTCCAACTTGTCGGCGTTCTTGGGTGCTTCGAGCACGGCCTTGCGCGACGGCGGCAGTGGCGGCTCGTCCTCGACGATCTCACTGAGCTGGCTGCCCGGCAGTGGCACCGGCGTGGCCAGCACGGCCGTGAGCGCCGGGCGGATGAGCTGCGACACGATGACCAGCGCCACCAGCGCCAGCGCCACGGGCGCTGCGGCGCTGCGCAGCAACTCGATGATCCAGGGCTGCTTCCAGATCGGCAACTCGACGGTGGCACCGGGCGCCTCGATGCGGAAGGGTGTGTTGATGACGCGCACCAGGTCGCCGCGCTCGGCGTTGAAGCCGATGCCTTGCTGCACCAGCGAGGTCAGTTGCTCGATTTCTTTGTCGGTGAGTGGCGTGCTCGTGACCTTGCCGCGCGGGTCGGTGGTGGCGCGGTGGTTGACGACCACTGCCGCGCTCAGCCGGCGCACGTTGCCGGCGGCGTTCTTGGTCACGGTGGTGGTCTTGTCGACCTCGTAGCGCGTGGCCGCTTCCTTGCGTGCCCCGCCGCCCGCGGCACCGCTGCCCGGGGCGCCGGTGAGGGCCTGCGAGGCGCCGTTGATGGGTGCGGTGGCGGGTACCGGTGGCTGGTTGCTGGTGGCACCAGGCACGCCGGCGGGCGTGGCGCTGCCGGGCTGGGTGGACTCTTCGCTGCGCTGCTCGCGGATCGCAGCGGTAGCGTTGGCACCCTGGTTGGGGCGCCAGGCTTCGGCCGTCTGCATGACCTGGGCAAAGTCGATCTCGGCGCTGATGCTGGCGCGCACGTTGTCGCGGCCCACCACGGGCTCGAGCAGGGCCAGCACGCGCTTGAGATGGCTGGCCTCGACCTCGCGGCGAAACTGCAACTGCTGCGAGTCCAGCCCCTGAGCGGCATCCTCGTCGCTGGCGCCGGACAAGAGCGCGCCGGTGCTGTCGACCACGCTCACCGCCTTGGCCGACAGCTCGGGCACGCTGCCCGCGACCACGCGCACGACGCCGGCGATCTGGCTGCGCTCGAGCGTGCGCCCGGCGTGCAGCGTGAGTACCACCGAGGCCGAGGGCTTTTGCTGCTCGCGAAAAAAGCCGTTCTGGTTGGGCAGCGCCAGGTGCACGCGTGCCGACTTCACCGATTCGAGCGACTGGATGGTTGTGGTCAGCTCGCCCTCGATGACGCGCTGCATCTTCATGCGCTCCTGGCCCTGGGTCTGGCCGAAGCTGCTCTTGTCCATCAGCTCGTAGCCACCGGTGCCGGCGCTGGGCAGGCCGGCGGCGGCCAGCTTCATGCGCAGCTCGGGCACGCGGCCCGAGGGCACCATGATCGTGCCGCCCTCGGTAAACCGATAGGGCACATTGAGCTGGGTCAGGCGCTCGATGACCTGGCCGCCGTCTTTCTCGGACAGGTTGGGAAACAGGATGCGGTAGTCAGAGTCGCGTGCGCCTACCCACATGAACGCCAGGATCGCGATCAGGGCGGCAATGCCCAGCACGGCGTAGAGCTGGCTGCGCCCCGGCAGCGCCACCCACCCAGCGCTCGGCCAGGCCCGGTGTGGCTGGCACGAGTTGGATCGGGGTGTTCTGGTTGGCTGTGGCCATGGCTTATCGGTACGCAGGTCGCTTGGGTTGAGCGCCATTGTTCGATGCGCACCCCCTTTGCAGCGGTGCGAGAAGGCCCCCAAACAGCCGCCTGATCGCCCCTTCGACCCGGCCGCCTGCGCCTAGAGTGGCAAGCCTGTCATGAGGCCATTCACGCCCGTGATGTCAAACCCGCCATGAACGATCTGCGCATCCAGAGCTTCAACTTCCAGGCCGCCGTGGCCCGCGCCGGGCTGCGCCCGGACGGCATGCCGCGCAACGACCCGGTGCAGGTGGGCGCGGCGGCCGGCTTCCGCTCGGCGATGGCCGACGCGCTGCAGAACGTCAGCGCCAGTCAGAACGACGCCGGCCGTCTGCAGCGCGAGCTGACGCTGGGCAACCCCAACGTCAGCCTGGAGCAGACCATGATGGCGATGCAAAAGGCCCAGATCGGCTTCCAGGCCACGGTGCAGGTGCGCAACCGGCTGGCGCAGGCCTACAGCGACATCATGAACATGCAGGTGTAGTGCCTGCGGCAGCCGCTCAGCCGCCGATGTAGTGCATCTCGACGCGGCGCTCGCCGCTGCCCGGCGCCGCCTGCAGCGCGCTGCGCAGTTCGGAGTAGCGGTCTTCGCGCTCGGCCCAGATCAAGCCCACGGCGGCGGCGATCTGTTCGTCGCTGAAGGCGCTGCCATCGGCCGCGCGGCCGCGCAGCAGGGCGCGCAGGTCGTGGCCCCGGCTTGCGAACAGGCACAGGAAGAGCTTGCCTTCGGTGGACAGGCGGGCGCGGTTGCAGTCGCTGCAAAAAGCCTGCGTGACGCTGCTGATGACGCCCACCTCGCCGCGGCCGTCGGTGTAGCGCCAGCGCGCGGCGGTTTCGCCGGGCGCGCCGGGCTGCAGCGGCTCGATGCCGAAGGCCTCGTCCAGGCGCTGCAGCACCTCGCGCGAGGGCAGCACTTCGTCCATGCGCCAGCCGTTGGTGGCGCCGACGTCCATGTACTCGATGAAGCGCAGCACCGCGGCGCTGCCGTAGTGCTCGCGCACGTGGCGCGCCAGCGGCACGATCTGCTCGTCGTTGGTGCCGCGCTTGACCACCATGTTGATCTTGACCGGCGCCAGGCCGGCGCGCAGCGCGGCGTCGATGCCACGCAGCACGTCGGCGACCGGGAAGTCGACATCGTTCATGCGCCTGAAGATGGCGTCGTCCAGAGCGTCCAGGCTGACCGTGACGCGCCGCAGCCCGGCGTCGCGCAGGGCCTGGGCCTTGCGTTCGAGCAGCGAGCCGTTGGTGGTGAGCGTGATGTCCAGCGCCTCGCCGCCGGCTGTGCGCAGCGCAGCCAGTTGACCGATCAGCACCTCGAGGTGCTTGCGCAGCAGCGGCTCACCGCCGGTCAGGCGCAGCTTGACCACGCCGTGGGCGACGAACAGGCGCGCCACGCGGGTGATCTCTTCGAAGCTCAGCAGCGAGGTCTGCGGCAGGAAGCGGTAGTCCTTGTCGAAGACGTCCTTGGGCATGCAGTAGCTGCAACGGAAGTTGCAGCGGTCGGTGACCGAGATGCGCAGGTCGCGCAGCGGCCGGCCCAGGCGGTCGGACAGCAGCCCGGTCGGCGCTGCCAGGTGATCGGGCAGGCGCGGCGTGGCGGCGGCGTAGCGCAGGTCGGCCAGCGGTATGAAGGTCTCACCCATGGCGGCATTGTGCCGCCGGCCACGCGCGCGCCACGATCAGGGCTTCTCGCCTGCGGCAGAGGCGGCCGGCGCTGCCGCATCGGCGCGGCGCGCGCCGTTGAAGCGCTTGGCCCAGTAGGCCGCGCGCATGTCTTCAATGCGCACCTCGCCGCCCTTGCGCGGCGCGTGGATGAAGCGGCCCTCGCCGATGTAGATGCCGACGTGCGAGAAGGCGTGGCGCAGGGTGTTGAAAAACACCAGGTCGCCGGGCCTGAGCTCGTCGCGGGTCACCTTGGCCAGAGAGCCGTCCTTGGCCTGCTGGTCGGCGCGGCGGGGCAGCACCAGGCCGATGCTGTTCTCGAACACGTGGCGCGTGAAGCCGCTGCAATCGAAACCTTGCTCGGCGCTGTTGCCGCCACGTCGGTAGGGCACGCCCAGAAAGTTCATGGCCGACATCACCAGCTCGGACGTGGCGTCGCGCACCTGCTGCACCAGCGGGCTGGCGTCGAGCTGGCCGGCCAAGGTGCCCGCACGGGGCAAGAGCCCGCGCTCCTGCAGCAGTTGCAGCACCGCGTCGCCCGGCGGCGTGTCGGGCGCGGCGTGCAGCGAGGCGCTGCACAGCAGCAGGCAGGCGATGGCGGTCGCGTGGTGAAGTGTCGACATGGGCGGGGCAGGATAGCAGCCGGTCCGGCCGCGTCAACGTGGCAAACCCACTGTGCCGGTGCAGGCCAGCACAGCCTTGCAACTGCCTGTATCAGGCCCGACACCCCCGGCCGCGGCGCGCCAAGTCAGCGGCTCGTCAGACCCTGGTCGCCCAATCGTGCCGCGGTGTGCAGCGAACGCACCGCCCGCACAGGCCATCGCAGGAGACATCCATGACGAACTACGCCGAGTTTCACCACCGATCGATTACCGACCGCGATGCCTTCTGGGGCGAGCAGGCCGCGCTCATCGACTGGCAGACGCCGCCCACGCAGGTCTGCGACTACAGCAACCCGCCGTTCGCGCGCTGGTTTGCCGGCGGCACCACCAACCTGTGCCACAACGCGGTGGACCGCCATCTGGCCACACGCCCCGACCAGAACGCGCTCATCTTCGTCTCCACCGAAACCGGACAAGAGCGCATCTACAGCTTTCGCGAACTGCACGCCGAGGTGCAGCGCATGGCCGCGACACTGCAAAGCCTGGGCGTGACGAAGGGTGATCGCGTGCTGGTCTACATGCCGATGATCCCGGAGGCGGCGTTCGCGATGCTGGCCTGCGCGCGCATCGGCGCGCTGCACTCGGTGGTGTTCGGCGGCTTCGCGGCGGTCAGCTTGGCCACGCGCATCGACGACGCCGAACCGGTGGTGATCGTCAGCGCCGACGCGGGCAGCCGTGGCGGAAAGGTCGTGCCCTACAAGCCGCTGCTCGACGAGGCCATCAGCCTGGCCGTGCACAAGCCGGCCCGGGTGCTGATGGTCGACCGCGGACTGGCGGCCTTCAGCCGCGTGGCCGGCCGCGACGAGGACTACGCCGCCTGGCGCGAGCAGCACGCCAGCACCGTCGTGCCCTGTGAGTGGGTGGACGCCGCACACCCGAGCTACACGCTGTACACCAGCGGCACCACCGGCAAGCCCAAGGGCGTGCAGCGCGACACCGGCGGCTACGCCGTGGCGCTGGCCGCGAGCATGAAGCACATCTTCTGCGGCAACGCCGGTGAGACCTACTTCTGCACCAGCGACATCGGCTGGGTGGTGGGCCACAGCTACATCATCTACGGCCCGCTGATTGCCGGCATGGCCACCATCCTGTACGAGGGCCTGCCCACCCGCCCGGACGCCGCCATCTGGTGGAGCCTGGTCGAGAAATACAAGGTCACGGTGATGTTCTCGTCGCCCACCGCCGTGCGCGTGCTGAAGAAGCACGACCCGCTGGCGCTGAGCCGGCACGACCTGTCCAGCCTGCGCGCCTTGTTCCTGGCCGGCGAGCCGCTGGACGAGCCCACGGCGCGCTGGATCGCCGACAGCCTGGGCAAGCCCATCATCGACAACTACTGGCAGACGGAGACCGGCTGGCCCATCCTGAGCCTGTGCAACGGCGTCGAGAAGGCGACCAGCAAGTTCGGCTCGCCCGGCAAGGCCGTCTACGGCTACGACGTCAAGCTGCTCGACGAGGCCACGGGCGAAGAGCTGACGCAGGCCGGCCAGAAGGGCACGGTCGTGATCGAGGGCCCCTTGCCCCCGGGCTGCATGCAGACGGTGTGGCGCGACGACGCGCGCTTCGTCAAGACCTACTGGAAGAGCATCCCCGGCAAGCTGGTCTACAACACCTTCGACTGGGGCATCCGCGACGCCGACGGCTACTTCTTCATCCTGGGGCGCACCGACGACGTCATCAACGTCGCGGGCCACCGCCTGGGCACGCGCGAGATCGAGGAGAGCATCTCCAGCCATCCCGCCGTGGTCGAGGTGGCTGTGGTGGGCGTGGCCGATCAACTCAAGGGCCAGGTGGCGATGGCCTTCGCGGTGCTGCGCGATCCGTCGCGCGCTGACACGCCCGAGGCGGCGCTCAAGCTCGAAGGCGAGATCATGAAGCTCGTGGACACGCAACTCGGCGCGGTGGCCCGGCCCTCGCGGGTGCGCTTCGTGAGCGCGCTGCCCAAGACGCGCTCGGGCAAGCTGTTGCGCCGGGCCATCCAGGCGGTCTGCGAGGCCCGCGATGCCGGGGATTTGACGACGATCGAAGATCCGACGGCCTTGCAGCAGATCAAGGATCTGGTGTCTGGCTGACCCGGCGCGCCCGGGGTGCCTGCGGGGCGCGGGATAATGTGCCCCAAGGACACGCGTCGGCGCCAGCTTGAGCGACCGGCCGGCATGACATCACCCGTATGAGCAGCACCCAACAGATCATCCTCGACATCATCGCCAAGACCTGCTCGATCGAGCGCGAGCGCATCACGCTCGATTCGACGCTCAAGGACCTGGACGTGCACTCGCTCGACGCCGTTCAGGTGCTGTTCGAGATCGAAGACCATTTCGACGTCACGGTGCCCGAAAGGCAGGATCAGTACTCCGCCGGCACCGTGCGCGATCTGGTTTCGGGTATCGAGAAGTTGCTGGCCGCCAAGGCGCCCGCGGCTTGACGGCCGGGCCGGGCCGCGCGATGCAGCGCGTCGTCATCACCGGCGCCGGCTGCGTGAGCAGCCTGGGCCACACGGCCGTGTCCACGTGGCAGGCCATGCGCGAGGGCCGGCCGGGCATCGGAGCGCTCACGGGGCTGTCGGGCCACGACTTGCGCACACCGATTGCGGCCCAGTTGCGCGGCTACGACCCGGCCGCACATTTCGACGAAAAGCGCCTGGTGCTGCTCGACCCCGTCTCTCAGTACGCCCTGATCGCCGCGCGCGAGGCCGTGGCGCAGTCGGGTTTGCGTTTTGATGGCGAGGCCGGCGAGCGCGCCGCGGTCGTCATCGGCACCGGCATCGGCGGTGCGTCCACCCACGACGGCATGGCCCGGCGCCTGTATGGCGAGGGCAATCCGCGCGTCCACCCGATGGCCATCGTGCGCATCATGCCCAATGCACCGGCCTCGCAGGTGTCGCTTGAGTTCGGCCTGCGCGGGCCGGCCTTTGCGGTGGCCAGCGCCTGCGCATCAAGCAACCACGCCATCGCCCAGGCGCTGCTGCTGCTGCAAACCGGCGCGGCCGACGTGGCGCTGGCCGGCGGCGCCGAGGCCTGCATCACGCTGGGCTCGGTCAAGGCCTGGGAGGCCATGCGGGTGCTGGCCGACGACACCTGCCGGCCCTTCAGCAAGGGCCGCCGCGGCCTGGTGCTGGGCGAAGGCGCCGGCGTCTTCGTGCTCGAGACGCTGGCACACGCCCAGGCGCGCGGCGCCGTGATCCTGGCCGAGCTGGCGGGCGCCGGCATGTCGGCCGACGCCGCCGACATCGTGATGCCCGACGCCAGCGGCGCCGCCCGCGCCATGCGTGCCGCACTGGCGCAGGCCGGCCTGGCGCCGCAGGACGTGGGCTACATCAACGCCCACGGCACCGGCACACAGGTCAACGACCCGACCGAGACGCGCGCCATCAAGGCCGTCTTTGGCGACCATGCACAGCGGCTGGCGGTGTCGTCCACCAAGTCGATGCACGGCCACGCGCTGGGCGCGGGCGGCGCCATCGAGCTGGTGGCGGTGATCGGCGCGCTGCGCGACGGCGTGCTGCCGCCCACCATCAACTACCTGGGCCCCGACCCGGAGTGCGACCTCGACGTCGTGCCCAACGAGTCGCGCGACCGCCCGGTGAGCGCGGCGCTGTCCAACAGCTTCGCCTTTGGCGGGCTCAACGCGGTGCTGGCGCTGCGGCGCTGGGGCTGATTGCCGCGGCGGCATCCCCCACCTGGGGGCCCGCGCGCTTCCTACCCCTGGGCGATGGCGGCGGCGGCGCTGCGGCGGAACACTGCAGGCTCCACCTGTCGACCCGGAGCCCTGCATGGACACCATCTGCCCCACGCGCCGCCACCTCTTGCCGGCCCTGGCCCTGGCGCCGGCCTGCCTTTGCACCTGCCTGCCGGCCTGGAGCCGCGCCCGCACGCCGCCGCCACTGATCCTGGCGCAGGAGGCGCCGGACGGCATCGAGCCCGCGGGCTATTTGGTCAGCGAGAAGCTCGACGGCGTGCGTGCCCACTGGGACGGCACCGAGCTGCGCTCGCGCAGCGGCCTGCCCATCGCCGCGCCGGCCTGGTTCACAGCGCGGCTGCCGGCCGCGCCCCTTGACGGCGAGCTGTGGCTGGGGCGCGGGCGCTTCGAGGCGCTGTCGGCGGCGGTGCGCCGGCAGCGAGCTGTCGACGCCGAATGGCGAGCGTTGCGCTACTGCGTGTTTGAGCTGCCGGGATGGGGCGGCAGCTTCAGCGAGCGTGCCGAGCGCATCGTGTCGCTGCTGGGTGCCACCGGCTTTGACGGCGTGCGCCCAGTGCCGCAGCAGACGCTGCCAGACCGCGCGGCCTTGCAGCGCCGTCTGGACGATGTCGTGCGTGGCGGCGGCGAAGGTCTGATGCTGCACCGCGCCGACGCGCCCTATGTCAGCGGCCGCAGCCCGCTGCTGCTCAAGCTCAAGCCCGAGCAGGACGACGAAGCGCTTGTGCTGGGCCACGTGGCGGGTCGTGGCCGGCATGCCGGACGGCTGGGTGCGCTGCGCGTGCGCACGGGGCAGGGCGTGGAGTTTCTGCTGGGCACTGGCCTGTCCGATGCCCAGCGCGACCGGCCGCCAGCCATCGGCGCCGTGGTGAGCTTCCGCTACCGCGGCTTGACGGCCGCCGGCGTGCCGCGCTTTGCCAGCTTCATGCGC
>JANPMR010000396.1:0-2791 GCA_031427055.1 Rubrivivax sp. | reverse complement strand
CCGGGGTGATCTTGTTCATCACCTCGGCTGCCGCATAGCCCAGCATGCGCTCGGCACCGACGTTGAAGATCTGGATCACGCCCTTGGCGTCGGTGGCGATGCTGGAGAAGTTGGCGCTGTTGAAGATCGCGCTTTGCAGCGTGTCGGCCTTGAGCAAGGCCGCTTCTGCGTGCTTGCGCGCCGTGTTGTCGGTGCCGATCAGCAGATAGCCGATGATGTTTTCTTGCGCGTCGCGCAGCGCCGTGACCGAGACGATGGCCGGAAATCGGCTGCCGTCTTTTCGAGAGTAGGTCAGCTCATAGATGTCCTCGATGCCACGCGAGGCCTTGAACACCAGCGCCTCGAAGCCGGGCTTGATCGGTGTTCTCAATTCGACGCTGAGCGCCTCGGCGCGCGCGATCATTTCCTGTGGATCGGATATGTCGGCCGGCGTGATCTTGTTCAGCACTTCGGCCGCCGTATAGCCCAGCATGCGCTCGGCACCGACGTTGAAGATCTGAATGACGCCTTGCGCGTCGGTGGCGATTTTGGAGAAGTTGGCGCTGTTGAAGATCGCGGCCTGAAGCGCACCGGCTTCTAGCGGAACGATCTTTCGTCGTGCACTGGCATGGACACGTGGGTGGCCGGCTTCGGCGTCTGTCTTGGGCATGGCACAACCTCGCGCCGCGTGGCGGACTTTCCCTCACGGCGAGCAGCGCTTGTCGGGCCGGCGAACGAAGTACTTGGGGTCTGCGCTTGAGACGATCAAGCACTGCGTGCGAAGCAGATTTTCGAGCCTGCCGCAGTTGCCGGCAGCCGTCTGTGCGGTGGCACACATAGGCCGCGCCTCGGTTTGGTGCCCGGCTTGGGCCCGGCTTGCACCCGGCGCACTGGCGCAAGCCCCCACCGCCGGGCTACAGCGCGGCGGTGACCACCATCTCGACGCGCCACTCCGGCTTGGCCAGGTCGGCCTTGACGGTGGCCCGCGGCGGCGCGTGGCCGGCGGGCAGCCAAGCTTCCCAAGCCACGTTCATGGCCGCAAAGTCGGCCAGATCCTTGATGAAGATCTGCACCATCAGCAACTTGCGCTTGTCGGTGCCGGCGCGCGCCAGCAGCGCGTCGATGGCGGCCAGCACTTGCCGCGTCTGGCCGGCGATGTCCTGGCTGCCGTCGGCGGCCACCTGGCCGGCCAGATAGCACACGCCGTTGTGCACGGCCATCTCGGACAGCCGCGTGCCGACGTCGAATCGTTGAACCATGTCAGTGTCCCTTGCGATGCTTCGCGTGGTGGTGGTGGGCGTGCGGCTTGTCCACGCCCCGCAGCGGCCCAGGCGGCGCGGCCTTCTGGCCCAGCCGACTCTCGGTGCCGGCCAGCAGGCGGCGGATATTGGCCTCGTGGCGCCAGATCAGCAGCAGGCTCATGCCGATGAGCGCCAGCACCGCCGGCTCCAGGCCCCAGATCAGCGCCTGGTAAAACGGCGCGAAGACCGCGGCCACCACCGACGCCAGCGACACATAGCGCGAGAAGGCCACCACGATGGCAAAGCTCAGCAGCGTCAACGCGCCCAGCACCGGGTTGACGGCCATCAGCACACCCGCCGCCGTGGCCACGCCTTTGCCGCCCTTGAAGCCGAAGAACACCGGCCACAGGTGGCCGACGAAGGCCGCCAGGCCGGCAAACGCCGCCGTCGTCTCGCCCAGGCCGAAGCGCGGGCCGTAGACCAGCACCAGCAGCACCGGCACATAGCCCTTCAGCGCATCCAGCGCCAGCGTGGCGACGGCAGCCGCGCGGTTGCCCGAGCGCAGCACGTTGGTGGCGCCGGGGTTGCCGCTGCCGTAGCTGCGCGGATCGGCCAGGCCCATCAGGCGACTGGTGATGACGGCGAAGGACAGCGAGCCGATGAGGTAGGCGCCGACGAGCGCGACGAGGAAGGCAGCGGGGATGGCGATGGCGTTCATGCAGCGGTGATTTTAGGGCCGCGGGCGCGCCACACCCGCGCAGCGCACCGCTCGTGCGCCCAGCAGGCTGACCAACACCTGCGGCTCGATGCCGATCAGAAAACCGCGCCGGCCGCCGTTGATGTAGATGCGCGGCAGCTCCAGCACGCCAGCTTCGACGTACACCGGCATCGCCTTGCGCAGCCCGAACGGCGAGGTGCCGCCGATGAGGTAGCCGCTGTGGCGCTGCGCGACATCAGGCTTGCAGGGCTCGACACTCTTGACGCCGATCTCGCGCGCCAGGGTCTTGGTGCTGACCTGGCAGTCGCCGTGCATCAGCACGATCAGTGGTTGTGCCTTGTCGTCCTGCATGACCAGCGTCTTGATGACCACGTTTTCGGTCACGCCCAACTGGCGCGCGCTCTCGGCCGTGCCACCGTGATCGACGTAGTCGTAAGGGTGTTCGGTGAAGGCGACGCCGGCCGCCCGCAGCATCTGCGTGGCCGGTGTCTCGCTGACGTGCTTGTCCTTCTTCGCCATCGCCGTCCGCAGAAACTCAGTCGCCCTCGACCCACTCGATCTGCGCCCCAAGGGCGCGGATGTTCTCGGCAAAGTGCGGGTGGGCGCGGCGCACCGGCGTGGCGTTCTTGATCACGCTGCGCCCGGGGATGCTGGCCGCCAGCATCAAGAGCGCAATGGCCACGCGGATGATGTAGGGGCTCTCCACCTCGGCCGGCACCAGCGGCTTGCCGCCAAAGGTGATGATGCGGTGCGGGTCGGCCATGAAGGCGTGCGCGCCAAACTTGCTGAGTTCGCTGGTCCAGCCCATGGCGCCTTCGTAGACCTTGTTCCAGAACATCGCGCTGCCCTCGGC
>JANPMR010000395.1:0-10130 GCA_031427055.1 Rubrivivax sp. | reverse complement strand
GCGGCAGAAGGCGTCGAAGCGAAACGTGCGAAAACCGAGTACCGCTGGGGAGCACCGACAAGCCCAGGGCTTGCCCCCTGGGCGCAGGAGGTGATACCCGGTGGTGCCGGTTTCTCGCGCGTTGCAGCCGACGACCTTCTGCCGCCCACGCTCCTGGCGGCCCCCGCACCGGCCGCACGCGCTCTAGACTCGGGCCTGCAATGGCCCATCCTCCGGTCCCATCCCCTCGGCCCTGCCCACGGAGTCCCGCGCATGAGTGACCACGCTGCCCGCACCCACAGGGACGAGCCCACGCTGATGGATGACCTGGCGCGCCGCCCGCGCCTGCTTTTGGTGGACGACGACGCCCAGCGCGCACAGGTGCTGGCGGCCGCGTTCAGCGACGACTACGAGGTGGCCATCGCCGACAGCCCCGCGCGCGCCCTGAAGGCCTGCGACGAGCGCTTGCCCGACCTGCTACTGATCGACGCCAGCCTGCCCGGCGACGGCGCCGTGGCGCTGTGCCGCCGGCTGCTGGCGCAGGGCAGCACGGCAGAGACGCCGGTCGTCGTCATCACCGAAGGCGGCGACCAGGTGGCGCAGTTGCGCGTGCTCGAAGCCGGCGCGGTGGACTTCATCGCGCGGCCGGTGCACCCCAAGATCCTGCGCTCGCGCGTGAGCGTGCAGGTCACGCTCAAGCGCCAGGCCGATCTGCTGCGCCAGTGGGTCTACATCGACGGCCTCACCGGCGTGTGCAACCCGCGCTACTTTGACGAGCGGCTGGCCCGCGAGTGGGGCCGCGCGGTGCGCCAGAGCACGCTGCTGAGCGTGCTGCGCGTCGACATCGACTGCTTCGCGCTCTACAACCAACACAGTGGACATGCGCTGGGTGACGACTGCCTGCGCCGCGTGGCGACACTGCTCAAGGGCAACCTCAAGCGGCCGGGCGATCTGGTGGCGCGGCTCGGCGGCGGCGAGTTCATCTGCCTGCTGCCCGACACCGATCTCGAAGGCAGCCTCGATCTCGCGCACCGCCTGTGCCTGGCGGTGCGCGGCCTGGGCATTGCGCACGCCCACTCCAGCGCCGCCGACGTGATCACCGTGAGCATGGGCCTGGCCAACAAGCCGGTGGATGTGGCGGGCAGCGTGGCGCGGTTGCTGGAGCTGTCCTTGGCGCAACTCGACAAGGCCAAATCGCGCGGCCGCAACCAGGCCTGCGGCGCCGAGCTCGAAGACGCCTGAGCGCGCGGGCCGCAACACCGTTCAGGGCTGCGCGACGTCCCCGAGCCAGGCCTGCGGCTCGCGCAGCGCGGCCTCGAAGGCCTGCACGAAGCGGCCCACGTGCAGGCCGTCCATCAGCGCGTGGTGCACCTCCACCGACAGTGGCATCCACAGCCGCGCGCCGTCGGGCTCGATGCGGCCGAAGGCGAACTTGGGCACCGAGTCCTCGCGGCCCCAGTTGCGGGCGTGCGAGAAGCTCGTGAAGTGCACCCAGGGCAGGGTGGTGAAGTGCAGCACGGCCGTGCTGTCGTCATGCGGCTCGAAGCTGCCCTGCCGCGCGGCGGCAAGCACCGGCACGCCGCGCGCCGCGAAGTCGGCAAAGCACGGATCAAAGGGCAGGTAGGCGAAGGCAAAGCTGCCGTCGTCACGCAGCACCGTGGTGCTGGCGTGCACCACCGGATGCACGCGCACGCGGCCGTCTTCAAGCCGGTAGCGAAAGGCCTCTTCGCGGTTGGCCAGGTTTGTCGCGATGAAGTGGCAGGCCAGCGAAAAGCTGGCACCCGCGGCCTGGGTCGCGGCCTTGAGCGCCGCGACATCCAGGCGCGTGCAGAGGTTGAAGTAGGGCTTGTCGAAGCCGCGATAGAACTCGAAGGTGTCGCGGCGCGGCCAGCTGGGCAGGTCCAGGTAGACCGGCGCGGGGCCGGTCGACGAGGCGGAGGACGGGTCGGATGGCATGTCTGGAATGCTAAGGCGTCGCCTGACCTACAGTCACGCGATGCACATCCTGGTAGCCCCCGAGGTCCGTCTCTTCGTCGACATCGAGGGCCCGGGCCTCGTGCCCGACGGGCCCTTGATGCGCGAGAAGCCCACGCTGATCCTGCTGCACGGCGGGCCGGGCTACGACCACTCGGGCTTCAAGCCGATCTTCAGCCGCCTGGCTGACCTGGCGCAGATCGTCTACGTCGACCACCGCGGCCACGGCCGCAGCGATCGCCGGCCGAGCGCGGAGTGGACGCTGGACACCTTTGCCGACGACGTGGTGCGGCTGTGCGACGCGCTGGGCATCGTCAAGCCCATCGTGCTGGGGCAGAGCTTCGGCGGCTTCGTGGCACAGCGCTACCTGGCGCGCCACCCGGCGCATCCTGCCAAGGTGGTGCTGTCGAGCACCTCGCACCACATGGGGCTTGATCGCAAGCTCGCCATGTTCGGCAAGCTGGGCGGTGCGGCCGCGCGCGACGCCGCCGAGGCCTTCTGGCGCGCGCCCGGCGAGGCCACCTGGGCGCGCTACAACGCGCACTGCCGGCTGCTCTACAACACGACGCGGCCGGTCAACGACGAGGCGCGCCAGCGCACGCTGTTCGTCGAGGAGATCCTGTTCACCAGCGCCGGGGGCGAGCAGCAGACGATGCAGCTACTGCCGGGCCTGGCACGCGTTCAGTGCCCTGTGCTGGTGATGGCCGGCGAGCAGGACCCGGTGACGCCGTTGCTCGATGCACAGGAGATTGCTGCGGCGATCCCGCCGCCGTGGGGCCGGCTGGTGACGTTTGCCGGCGCCGGCCACGGCGCCTGGCGCGACGAGCCCGACGCCGCGATGGCGGTGCTGCGCGAGTTCATCGCCGCATAGGCCGTCGTCGGCATGATCAGGCGCGCGGCGCGCTGGCCTGGGCCATGGTGGCCGGCGGCGCATCCGTCTGCGCGAGCTGGTCGATGCCGATCAGCATCGTCAGCGTGAGCACGAACGAGAGGGCGAGGGCGGCGGCGCTGTGGGTGGTCTTCATGGTCTTGCTCCTTGATCTGCATTGAACCGATGAAGGCAGTGTCGTCATCGCCGCGCCATGGCGCGAGCGGCTTGCGACCAAGCCGCCGCAGGGCCGCACGAAGCGCCGTGGGCGCCGACAAACGGCGGCGCGCATCCCGCGGCCGCCGTCCGTCGCGACTCTCAGTCGGTATGCACCACCAGGCGCGGCGCGCCAGCCTGCAGCCGCGGCAGCAGGTCGGCCATCGCGACGGCGGCAGCGCCGGTGCGGTAGGGATTGGGCTCGAGCGTGAAGGGCAGCGGCGCGTCGCCTAGCGTCAGCGTGTGCGGCGCACGGCCGAGCGGCCCGAGCCGGTACTCGATTTCCAGCGCCAGCCCGCCTACCGTCAAGCGCGCCACCAGGCCATCGAGGGCCTGCGGAATCACCGGGTCCAGCAGCAGCCTGTCGTGCTCGCGCCGCACGCCCAGGAAGCGGCCGACGATGAGCGCCAGCGCGATGCCCGGGCCGCTGGAGTAAACGCGCCAGCCGCCATCCAGCGCCACCTCGCCGCGCGCCACGCGGGCGTAGTCGCGGCCGGCCTCGTAGCGGTCGGCAAAGGCGGCGTCGGAGCTCGAGAAGTAGCAGTTGGCCTGGCGCAGGCTGGCGCTGGGCACGCACTCGCGCAGCGCGATCGGGTGCGCGCGCGCCAGTGCCGCAAACAACGCGTCGGCGTCGCCCAGGTGGGCCAGCGTCTCGGCCCAGCGCAGGTGGGCGTGCATGTACATGACGCCGATCTCGCGGCCAAAGAAGGCGCTGCTCTCGGCACGCTGAAACAAGGTCTCGGGCCCGCCGCGGTAGGGCAGCGGGCGGTCGAACAGGCGCGCGCCGTCGGGGCCGCTGAGGTGCTCGTCGATGAGCCGCCGCTGTGCCTGCGCCTGCGCCGGGCTGAGCAGGTCTTCGAGGATGGCGTGCATCATCGGCAGCAGGCTGTAGCGCACGCCGGTGAGGCGGTCTTGCGGATGCAGCAGCAGTTGTGGCGGCGGCGTGGCGGCGGCCGGCGCGTCGAACAGCGCGTAGCCGGTGACCACATCGTCCACCACCAGCAGGCGGCGGAAGTCGGCTGCCACGGCGGCGGCCTGCGTCTGCAGCGGCTGCGCGCGCGCGGCTTGGCCCAGGCCGCTCAGCGCGCGCGCCAGCGTCGTCAGCATCTGGCGGTGCAGCGTCACGGTCCAGGCGCTGCACAGGTGTTCGCGCAGCGCCGGGTTGGCGGGCTGCAGCGAGTCGTTCCAGTCGCCGTGCCCGTAGGCCGCCAGGTGCGTGCCGGCGATGCGGCGTGCGGCGATGACGCGCAGCGCGCGCTCCACATGCTGCCAGACGGTGCCGATCTCGGCCGTCTCGCCGGGCGCGGCATGAAACGCCACCCGCTCGTCCAGCAGCGCCGCATCGCCGCTGGCCAGCAGGTAGCGCGCCAGGCCCAGCAGCGGCCAGAACACGATGTCGCCATGCGAATCGCCGGCGCGGATGTGGCGCTCGCGCGCGAAGAACATGAACCACTGCGGCCAGTCGCCGCCGACGTCTTGTGCGGCAAACACGCGCAGCAGCAGCTCGCGCACGGGCGCCGGGCGGTCCAGCGCCAGCAGCATCTCCAGCGGGCCCTGGCAGACATCGCGCGTGCCCCAACCGCCACCAGAAAACTGCTCCAGCCCGCGCGGCGACAGGTAGTGGATGAGCGCGTTGTGCCGGTACCAGGGCGCGATCTCGGCCAGTCGCTCGGCAGCCGGGGCCAGCGTGCTGGCGCTCGGCACGGTCCACTGCGGCAAGGGCGCGTCGGCGTGGGGTGCAGGTTCCGCATCGACCAGCCGGCCCAGCAGGCGCAGGCCGAAGCTCAACACCGGCGCGCTGCGCACGCAGACGAAGGGCTGGCCGCGCGCCACGCCGTCGGCGCAGAGCAGATCGTCGCCGCCGCGGGCCTCGAAGGCGCTGCCGGGCTCGGGCGCGATGACGAAGCCTCCGTGTGGAAAGCGCGCCGCGAGTTCGCTTCCCGCCGGCACGCCGACGAAGAGGCCATCGCCCTCGGCGCGCAGCGGCAGCGGCGCGGCGTCGATGCCGTCGTCGCCGCCCAGCGCCACGTGGTGGGTGACCAGCACGCGCAGCGGGCCGCCTTGCAGCACGCGCAGGTTCAGGCTCATGGCGTGCGGCGCAGCGTGGGCGCGGCTCGTCAGCTCGATGAGCCCACCGGCGTGGCGGTACAGCCAGCGGCAGGCCTCGGGCTCGATCGCAAAGGCCGAGGGCAGGCCCAGCTGCTGCCAGCCTGCGCCGCAGTCGACAAACACGCGCTGGCCGTGCGCACGGTACAGGCCGAGCCAACTGCGCACGGTGGACAGGCAGCGGTTGATGCTGACGTGGCCCTGCGTGAGCATGGAGTGGAAGACGCCGCCCATCCAGGCCGTGGATGTCAACGCGCCCTCGTCGGGCACCAGGTGCTCGCCGCTGCGCAGCAGGTGGCCGTGCGGGCGCATCGTGCGCAGCTCTTTGGCGCGCAGCACGACATGCGTGTGCTCGGCGTGGAAGAAGGACAGCCGCGCGCCGTCGTCGTGCTCGACGTGGCGCTGCGGGCCGGGGAAGAGATGCGTGAGCTCGCCGTCGCTCAGATCCTGCGTCGTCAGCCAGGGCGCCGTGGCAAACAGCGATGGCGGCGGCATGACACCCGCGGCATCCACGACAGGCCAGACGGCCTGCGGCCGCGCCTGCGGCAGCGCCAGCGCGGTGTCGACATGCGCCAGGTCGGCGTCGGACGTGGCCAGCGGGTGATCGGCCAGCCAGTGGCCGAAGAAGCCCAGCGATGCGAATTCGTTTGGCGCCAGGGTCAGCGCCTCGTCCTGCAGCGCGATCACGGCATGCTCGTGCTGCAGTCGGCGGCCCGGCAGCCCTTGCACGATGCCCTGCGGCAACACGCCGGCGCGCACGCCCAGGCCCTGCAACTGCAGCGCGTCGGTGGCAAAGCTCACGGCGCGGCGCAGCGAGCCCATCACCAGCCACGGGTGGCGGCCATCGACGGCCAGGTTCTGGCGCGCCGCGACGACGGGGCCGCGTTGCGCATGCACCAGCGGCGACAAGTCGAGGTAGTGGCTGACGTAGTACTCGTTGAGCCGCGTCGCGCCGTAGGCAGCCAGCGCAAGATCTTGCACGCCGATGAGATCCAGCCGCCGCGCCACGCCGCTGGCGTTGACGACATGCAGGTGCCAGAACCAGGCCGGCGCGTCCGGCGCCAGTTGGCACTGCAGCGACAGGCGCAGGCCCTGCCAGCTGCCCACGGCAGACCACTCGCCTGCACTCGCCGGGCCGTCCCCCTGCGGCGCCAGGGGTGAGAGCGGGCCGAGCAAGGGCACGACTGTGGGTGTGGCATCGAGGGCGGTACCGGGCGCGGTACCGGGCGCGGTACCGGGCGCAGTATCGGGCGCAGGGTTGGCCGCGTGCAGGCGCAGCCAGAGCTGCGTGCCGCCAGCCTCCAGCGCCGATGCGGCAAAGGCGTTCAGTGCCACGCCGTGGCCGACGCAGCGGCCAGGCGCGCCATGGGCCATGAACTCGAAGCGCAGTCCGGCGTCGTTGCTCAGCACGGTGCAGGCGGATGGGGTCACGGTGCGTCGCGCTCGGGTCGGTGCGGGGTCAACGGCGCGCCTGCTGCATCAGCCAGGGCACCAGGGCGGGGTCGTCGTAAGCGGGCTCCCAGGCGCCGTGGCCGACACCCGGGTAGACGATGAATTCGACCTTGCCGCCGCAGGCGCGCAGGGCGTCGACGCAGGCTTGCTGCGCGGCCAGCGGCACGACGTCGTCGGCCGCACCGTGGTAGGCCCGCACGGGCACCTGGCGGGCCCGGCAGGCGCGCGCCGGATCGCCAGCGCCGCACACCGGCGCCATGGCGGCCAGGTCGGCCGGATAGGCCGCGGCCCAGTCCCAGACGCCGTCGCCGCCCAGGCTCAGGCCGGTGGCCATGACGCGCGCGGCGTCGATGCGCCAGCGTGCCTGCAACGCGCCCAGCAACGCATGCAGCCGATCCGTGGGCCAGGGCAGGTCGTGCTCGAGTTGCGGCGAGCACAGGATGAACGGGTACTCGCGCCCGGCCAGCACGTGCTTGGGTGGCCCGTGCTGGCGCACCGCGTTCAGGTCGGTGCCGCATTCGCCCGAGCCGTGCAGAAAGACGACCAGTGGCCAGCGATACCAGCTGCTCTCATCGTAGCCGCGCGGCAGGGTCAGCCAGGCGCGCATCGGCGCTCCGGCGCCCGGCAGGGGCAGTTCGATGGCCGTTGTCACGGGTGCAACGGGCGCAACGGGCGTGACCGGCGCAGCAGGCGCGGCGGGGACAGTTTGGGCGCAGGCGGTCATCAGCATCGGGGTCGCAAGCAGGGTTCGTCGGGTCAGCACGGCGTGTTCACGGGCGCAGCAGTTCGATGGTGACGGGCGGTGGCGGCAAGGCCAGTTCGCGCCCGGCCCAGGCCAGCGCGCGCCCCTCGTGCAGCGCGCGCGGCAGCGGCCGGCCTTCGGGCCAGCGCAGCACCACGCCGCCGCGCAGACCTTGCAGCGGCAGCGGCACGCTGAAGCGCCACCCGGCGGCGGTGGGCGCCAGCCGCCAGTCGAGCCGGCCGTAGGGCGTGGACAGGCCGCTCAACGCGATCTCACCCGCGTCCAGCCAGCCGCTGCGCAGGCCGGCGCCGATGACCAGCGCGTCGTCGGCCTCGCGCTCGTAGGCGAAGAGCTCGAGCGCGCTGCGGATGTAGTCCGACGAGACCCAGGCGTGCGGCATGTCGCCCAGGAAGCGCGGCTCGCGCGGGTCGGGCAGCACGACCTCGGCCCACTGGTTCCAGCCGCGCGGGCGCTGGTCCTTGAAGAAGAAATCCAGCATGGCGTGCGCGCGCTCGGGCCAGCCCAGCCGGGTGAGCGCGCCCACGGTGCGCAGCTCGTAGGGCGTGTAGTCCTTCCAGGCGCGGCGGCCCTCGCTGCGCGCGCTCATCTCCTGCCAGTAGCGCTCGAAGGTGGCGCGCAGCAGCGGCCCCGGCAGCACGGCCTGCGCCGGGTTGAGCGCCATCGTGGTCGAGGTGGCGTCGAAGTCGCCGCGGTCGGCGGCGCCGGCGATGTGGTCGATCTTGAACTTGACTGCCGTGGCGCTGATCGACGCCGCGAGCTCGCGCTCGAACTCGTCGCGCCAGAGCGCCCATTGCGCGGCGCGCGGCTCGTCGGCCATGACCCGCGCGATGAGCACCGCATCCTTGTAGCCGCGCAGGGCCCAGAAGTCGTCCCAGTAGCTGTAAGCCGGCTTGTCGGAGTAGCCCTCGTGGCTGATCGACGGCGGCAGCAGGCCGAAGAGGTGCGCGCGCTCGGGGCTGCGATTGGCGTCGCTGCGCTCGCTCTGGCGCAACGCCTCCATCCACGCCAGCACGCGCTGCACCTGCGGCCAATGGCGCTGCGCAAAGGCGCGGTCGCCGCCGTGGCGCAGCACTTCGGCCACCGCAAAGAGGTACTGGCCGTGGCTGTCGTTCTCGACCACCGGGTCGGCGCCGCGCGCATCCACACAGCAGGGCACCTTGCCCGAGGCAAAGATGTGGCCGCCAAACCAGTCGACGAACTCGCGCGCCGCCTCCAGCTCACCCAGGCGCACCAGGCCGGCGACCATCATCGCGCCGTCGCGCACCCAGCTGCGCGCGTAGCTGCGCGTGCCGGGGCGCAGCGCGGGCCCGTCGCGCGACATCAGGATCTGCGCCAGCGCGCTGCGCAGCGTGTCGGCAATGGGCTGCAGCGGCGCCGGCCCGACGAGGCTGACGCGCCCCAGCCGCGTGCGCCAGCCGGCGGCTGCCGTCTCGATGCGCGCCTGCAGGCCTGCCGCGTCGACCGCGCCACTGTCGCGCGGTCCCAGCGCGGCGACGAAGCCGATGGTGTGCTCGCCGCCCGCGGGCAGGCTGATCTCGAACGCCAGCAGCGCCGAGGCCAGGCCCTGCGCATCGCCCAGCACCTGCAGCGGCGGCGCCGCCTGCAGGGCGGCCAGCGACAGGCCGCCATCGAAGGGCGCAGCGGTGGCGCGCTGCGGCGCCTGCGTAAAGCGCAGCGGCGCGCGGCCGTCCACCGACAGCGCGGCGCCATCGCGGCGCAGCCAGCGCACCGGGCTGACGCCGCCCTGCGTGGACAGAAACTGCTGCGGCGGGTTGACCTGCCAGGGGCGCAGCGCCAGCAGCAGCGTGAACGTGCGCGCGCGCTTCGACAGGTTGCGCAGCGTGTAACGCGCCAGCAAGGCCGGCGCGTCACGCGGGCCGTCAGCGGCGGCCTCGACTTGCAGCGCAAAGTCTTCGTGCTGCCAGTGCACCGACGGGATTGGCAGATGGCCTTCGCGCAGGCTCTGCGACAGCGTGGCACCGGCCCAGGTGACGTGCCGGCCATCGTCGAGCCGCACGGCGGGCTCGAGGCTGAAGCCGCCGCGGCCGATCTCGAGCGCACCGTCCTCGCTGAGCAACGCCGAGCGCTCGCCGCCACCGTCCACGCCCACCAGCGTCCAGTAGTTCTGCTGGCCGACAAAGGCGCGCGGCAGGTCACCGCGCGGCGCGTCGGCGGCCAGCGCGGCGACGACGGCGTTCGTGTTCGGCCATTCGGCGGCGCTCTTCAGCGTCAACTGCGGCCGCGCCGTGCCGCGCTTGAGGCTCACGCGCAGGTGGCGCGCTTCGCTCTCGGGCAGGAAGAGCGCGTCCAGGCCACCGTCGCTGCCGCGCACGCGGCGCAGCGTGCGCCAGGCGCGGCCATCGTCGCTGGCCTGCAAGTCGTAGTCGAGGCCGCGCGCGCCCGTGGGCCAGCGCAGGGCGACGCCGTTGAATTCGCGCGGCAGGCCCAAGTCAATGGTCAGGACGCCGCGCGCCGCTGTCTCGCGCGGCACCGGCCAGGTGGCCGGATCGGGCGCGCGCTCGGCCAGCGTCAGCCGCGCCACGCACAGCGAGCCCTTGCCGCCCTGGCGACCGGCGGCGATCACAAACTCGACGTGGCGTGTCTCGCGCAGCGCGCGGTCGGCCGCCGGGCCCCAGGCGAAGTCGATGTGGCGGCGCCGGATGCGGTAGTCGGTCAGCTTGGCCGGCAGCGCGGCGTCGGGCCGGTTCATCCACCAGACGTTGTCGCCACTGGCGTCGACGAGCTTGAACTGGAAGTCGTTGGTCGCACCCG
>JANPMR010000394.1:0-4931 GCA_031427055.1 Rubrivivax sp. | reverse complement strand
CATGACCGCCATGACGCCACCGCCCGGCAACGCCCCGGCCTCGAGCCGCATCCTGGCCGTCACCAGTGGCAAGGGCGGCGTCGGCAAGACCTTCGTCTCGGCCAATCTGGCCGCGGCGCTGGCGCGCGCCGGCCGCCGCGTGCTGGTGCTGGACGCCGACCTCGGGCTGGCCAACCTCGACGTCGTGCTCAACCTTTTTGCCAAGATCACGCTGCACGATGTGTTCACCGGCAAGAGCTCGCTGCTCGACGCCATCCTGCCCGCGCCCGGGGGTTTTTCGGTGCTGCTGGCCGGCTCGGGCATGGTCGAGTACTCGCGCATGACGCCCGAGGTGCGCGACCAGTTGCTGCAGGTGGTGCAGCAGGTCGAGCCGCGCTTCGATCACGTCATCCTCGACACCGGCGCCGGCATCTCCGACGTCGTGCTCTACACCGTGTCGTTGGCCGGCGAGGTGCTGCTGGTGGCCACCCCCGAGCCGACGAGCCTGACCGACGCCTACGCCACCATCAAGGTGTTGGCCACCACGCAGGGCCGGCGGCGCATCCAGCTCATCGTCAACCAGACACGCAAGCCGGGCGAGGGCCGCACCGTGCGCCAGCAGTTGCAGCTGGTGGTCGATCGCTTCGTCAACACCGGCCTGGACTCGCCCGTGCGCATTGAGTTGCTGGGCGAGATCCCTTCCGACAACGCCGTGCGCGACGCTGTACAGCGGCGGCAGTTGCTGCTCGAGTCGATGCCCGGCACGCCCGCGGCGGTGGCGCTGGGGGCCATCGCCTTGCGCATCCCGCTTTGAAGGCGGACGACAGCGCCTCGGTGGCGGCCGAGCCGGCAGCCGAGCCCACGCCCTACGCGCGCCTGGGCGGCGAGCCAGCCGTGCGCGCGCTGGTCGACCGCTTCTACGACCTGATGGACCTCGAACCGGCGTTTGCCGGCTTGCGCGTGCTGCACCCGGCCGACCTGGGCGGATCGCGCGACAAGCTGCATTGGTTTTTGTGCGGCTGGCTGGGCGGCCCAAACCACTACATCGATCGCTTCGGACACCCCATGCTGCGCGCGCGCCACATGCCTTACCGCATCGGCATCCATGAGCGCGACCAGTGGATGGCCTGCATGGTGCAGGCGATGCAGGAGCAGGGCGTCGACGAGACCCTGGCGTTGCGCCTGGCGCAGTCTTTCCACGGCACCGCCGACTGGATGCGCAACCGCTGACGCGGGCACCGCGCGGCCACCGCACCGCCATCACGCCGCCATCACGCCGCCACCCGCGCGGCTGCAGCCTTGTGTCAGACTCCGCCGCCATGAGTGTCAAGCGCGCCAAAGTGAATGCCGTTCGGCTTGCCGGCCGATTGAGCCAGCCCGTGCTGCGACGCGCCCTGGCCGTCGGCGCGCTGCTGGCCTTGGCCGGCTGCGTGGTGGTGCCGCAGACGCGCGAGGTCTACGACCCCGAGTGCCGCATGCTGAAGAGAGAGATGCGCCTGGAGACCGCGGTGATCGGTGGCTTCCAGTCCTGCGGCGGCGACGGCTGCCTCGTGATGCTCACCGCCGTAGGCGCCGTGACCGCGGCGTCGGCCGTGGTCTCGGGCAGCATCGCGCTGGTGGGCAACGTCGTCTTCTGGTTCGAACGCCAGGGCAAGTGCCAGCGCGCATCGGACACGCCCTTGGCGCCCGCCGCGTCAGCCTCAGCCCCGAAGTAGCACCACCAGTGCGCCAGCGCCGCCTTGTGGCGCGCTGCCCTGCGTAAAGGCCAGCACCTGGGCGTGCTGCCCCAGCCAGCGGTGCACCTTGCCCTTGAGCACCGGCTCGCGGCCGGGTGAGCCGTTGCCCTTGCCGTGCACCACGCGCAGGCAGCGCCAGCCGCGGCGCGCGGCCTCGCGCAGAAATGCCGAGAGCTGATCGCGCGCGTCGTCGCGGCGCAGGCCATGCAAGTCGAGCTCGCCCTGGATCGACCAGTGGCCGCGCCGCAGCCGCGTCACCACGTCGGGGCCGACGCCGTCGCGGCGAAAGCTCAGGCCGTCGTCGGTGAGCAGCAGTGACTCGATGTCGACCTCGTCAGAGAGCGCCTCTTGCAGCGCGGCGGCTTCGTCGGCTTCGCGCTGGCGCGGCAGCGGCTCTGGTGGCGGCAGGGCGTGCGCGGTGCGGCCATGGCGGGCCAGCGGCGTGATCGGCCCCACGGCATCGGCAAACTGCCGCCGTTGGCGCTCGGCCGCGGCACGCTGCTGGCGGTTGCGCTCGGCTTGCTCGGCGGCCAAGCGCTCGTGTTCTCGCATCGACGTGCGCAGGCTGTGCAGGTCGGCCAGCGCGCGCAGTTTCACAACAGACCCCGCTCGGCCATCGAAACCACATGGCCCTGGCCGACGACGACGTGGTCGAGCACGCGCACGTCCACCAACTGCAGCGCGCTCTTGAGCGTCTGCGTCAGGTACTCGTCGGCGCGCGACGGCTCGGCCACGCCCGAGGGGTGGTTGTGCGCCAGCACCACCGCCGCCGCGTTGAGCGCCAGCGCGCGCTTGACCACCTCGCGCGGGTAGACGCTGGTCTGCGTGAGCGTGCCGTGAAACATGTCCTCCAAGCGCAGCATGCGGTGCTGGCTGTCCAGAAACATCACCGCGAAGACCTCCTGGCTGCGCCCCGCAAGGCTCAGCGCCAGGTAGTCCTTGACGCGTGCCGGCGAGTCGAACACCGGCGCGGCCTGCAGCGGCTGCGCCAGAGCGCGGCGCGCCATCTCCATCACCGCCAGCAACACGGCGCGCTTGGCCGGGCCCAGGCCCTTGATCTTGGCCAGGTCGCCGGCCGTGGCCTGCAACAGGCCGGCAAAGCCTGCCTGCCCGAGCACCTGCTGCGACAGCGCCATGACGCCGTGGCCCGCGTAGCCGGTGCGCAGCAGCAGGGCCAGCAGTTCGGCATCGGCCAGCGCGCCCGCGCCGCGTGCGAGCAGCTTCTCGCGCGGGCGCTGGTCGGCGGGCAGGTCTTTCATGCGAGGCCTTGTGCGAGCTGGGCGGGGGTGCCCCCGGTAGAATCAAAGGCAGTCTATTCGACGCCGCAGGCGCAGCCACCGTGACCCTCGTTCAGCCCGGATCCTTCTTGACGCTGCATTACCGCCTGGCCGCAGCAGACGGTGCCGATGTCGTCAATACATTTGACGACAAGCCTGCCACGCTGTCGCTGGGCACCGGCCAGCTGGCGCCCGCCATCGAGGCCCACCTCATCGGCCTGCCGGAAGGCGCGCACGAGTCCTTCGACCTGCCTGCGGGCAGCGCCTTTGGCCAGCGCAACCCCGATCTGCTGCAGCGCGTGAAGCTCTCGCTGCTGCACGAGATGGGCGACCCGGATGCCGAATACGCGCCCGGCGACGTGGTTCACTTTCCCACGCCCGACGGCCGCGCGGGCTATGCCGGCGTGGTGCGCGAGCGCGGGCCCGACTGGCTGCTGTTCGACTTCAACCACCCACTGGCCGGCCAGCCGGTGCGCTTCGAAGTGCAATTGCTGGGGGTGCTGTGACGATGGACGTGCAAGAGGTTCTGTTGGCCGAACCGCGCGGCTTTTGCGCCGGCGTCGACCGTGCGATCGAGATCGTCGAGCGCGCGCTCATCAAGCACGGCGCACCCATCTACGTGCGCCACGAGATCGTGCACAACACCTACGTCGTGGCCGACCTGCGCGTCAAGGGTGCCATCTTCATCGAAGATCTGGACGACGTGCCGCCCGGCGCGACGCTGGTGTTCAGCGCCCACGGCGTGAGCCAGGCGGTGCGCACCGAGGCCGCGCGCCGCGGCTTCCAGGTCTTTGACGCCACCTGCCCGCTGGTCACCAAGGTGCATGTCGAAGTCGCCAAGCTGGCCAAGGAAGGCTATGAATTCATCATGATCGGCCACAAGGGTCACCCCGAGGTCGAAGGCACGATGGGCCAGCTCACCGAAGGCATCTACCTGGTCGAAGACGCCGAAGACGTGGCGCACGTGCGGCCGCGCGGTGATCGCCTTGCCGTGGTCACGCAGACCACGCTCTCGGTGGACGACGCCGCCGCCATCCTGGCCGAGGTGAAGCGCTGCTTTCCGCATGTGCGCGAACCCAAACAGCAGGACATCTGCTACGCCACACAAAACCGCCAGGACGCCGTCAAAGTGATGGCGCCGCAGGTCGACGTGGTCATCGTGGTGGGCAGCCCCACCAGCAGCAACAGCAACCGCCTGCGCGAGCTGGCCCAGCGCCTGGGCACGGCGGCCTACATGGTCGAAGGCGCCGAAGGCCTGGATCCGAACTGGTTCGAGGGCCGCGGCCGCGTCGGGCTGACGGCGGGTGCCTCGGCGCCCGACATCCTGGTGCAGCAGGTGATTGCCCGCCTGCGCGAGCTGGGCGCCACCGCCATCCGCAAGATGGACGGCGTGGTCGAGGACGTGCACTTTCCGCTGCCGCGCGGCCTGGGCGACCGCAGCATGAGCGAGGTCTCGTCGTCCCGATCCTGAGGCCGCCGTTCTTCAGACATCCAGAAGACGGCGCCCCGCACGGCGCCGTCTGTACTTGCACTCCGCATCGCCAAGGACGAAGACCATGATCGACATCAACCTCTTGCGCCGCGACCTCGACGGCGTGGTGGCGCAACTGCTGCGCCGCAAGAACCCGCAGCCCTACCTCGACGTGCCGCGCTACACCGCGCTGGAAGCCGAGCGCAAGCAGATCCAGACCGCCACCGAGCAATGGCAGGCGCGCCGCAATGCGGCCAGCAAGCAGATCGGCCAGCTCAAGGGCAAGGGTGAGGACACCGCGGCGCTGATGGCTGAGGTGACCGGCATCGCCGAGCAGCTCAAGACCGGCAGTGAGCGGCTCGAAATCATCCAGGCCGAGCTGCAGCTCATGCTGATGAGCCTGCCCAACCTGCCGCAACCCGGTGTGCCCGACGGCGCTGACGAGCACGGCAACGTCGAGCTGCGGCG
>JANPMR010000393.1:0-3501 GCA_031427055.1 Rubrivivax sp. | reverse complement strand
GTTCTATCGCCAGCATTGCGCCGACATGGCGCTGTGCGTCGACGATATCGATGCCGCCTACGTCGCGTCGGCTCATGCGCTGGTGATCAGCGGCACCCATCTGTCGCAGCCCGGCACCCGCGCGGCCTGTCTGAAGGCCATACACGCGGCGCGCGCGGCCGGCACGCGCGTGGTGCTGGACATCGACTACCGCCCGGTGCTGTGGGGCCTGACCGCGCCGGGCTTGGGCGAGCGGCGCTACGTCGCGTCGGCGGCCGTCAGCCAGCAACTGCAAGCGGTGCTGCCGCTGTGCGACTTGATCGTCGGCACCGAAGAGGAAGTGCACATTGCCGGCGGCAGCATCGACAGCCTGAGCGCCTTGCGCTGCATCCGCGAGCTCAGCAAGGCGCTGGTGGTGATGAAGCGCGGGCCGATGGGCTGCACCGCGTATCCAGGCCCGATTCCGGCCGCGCTGGATGGCGGCATATCCGGCCCGGGCTTTCCCGTGGACGTGTTCAACGTGCTGGGTGCCGGCGACGCCTTCATGGCCGGCCTGCTGCGCGGCTGGGTGCGCGGCGAGCCGCTGGCCGATGCGCTGCGCTACGCCAATGCCTGCGGGGCCATCGTGGTGTCGCGCCACGGCTGTGCGCCGGCCATGCCGAGCTGGGAAGAGCTGTGCCACTTTTTGACGCACGGCTCGCCGCAGCAGAGGCTGCGTGAGGACCGCGTGCTTGAACAATTGCACCGCAGCACCACCCGCGGCACGGCGCACGGCGCCCTGCGCGGCCAGCCCGCCCCGACGCTGGCGATCCTGGCGTTCGACCACCGCGCGCAGCTCGAAGAACTGGCAGCGAAGCACGGCGCCGGCCCGGAGCGGATTCCCGCCTTCAAGGCCCTGGTGGCGCGCGCCGCCGCGCAGGGCTATGCGGTGGCGCGTGCCAGCCAGGATCAGGACAGCGCAGGCGCTGAATTTCCGCTGTCCGGCGTCATCATCGATGGCCGCTACGGCAGCACCGAGCTCTGCCATTGGACGGGCAGCGGCGCCTGGATCGCACGCCCGGTCGAGCGCCCGGGTTCGCGGCCGCTGGCCTTCGAGGACGGCGACAACGTGGGCCTGGCGCTGCGCACCTGGCCGCGCGAGCACATCGTCAAGTGCCTGCTCGCGCACCACCCAGATGACAACGCGGCGCTGGCGCGCCAGCAACTCGCGCGCGTGGCCGAGCTGGCGCAGGCCTGCCACGACACCGGCCACGAACTGCTGCTCGAGCTGATTCCGCCGCGCGACCTGCCCGGCGCCAGCGACACGCTGACGCGCGGTGTGGCGCAAATCTATGCCGCCGGCATCCTGCCCGATTGGTGGAAGCTGCCGCCGCCCGACGCGGCCGGCTGGCAGGCGCTGCAGGCGGTGATCCAGCAACACGACCCGCACTGCCAGGGCGTCCTGCTGCTGGGCATGGAAGCCAGCGAAGAGCAGCTGTGGCAGGGCTTCCAGGCAGCGGCAACGCAGCCGCTGTGCCGCGGCTTCGCCGTTGGCCGCAGCCTCTTTGCCGATGCCGCGGCGGCCTGGTTCGCGGGCACGCTGGACGATGCCGGCGTCGTGGACCAGGTGGCCACGCGCTACCAGCGGCTGATCGGCCTGTGGCGCACCGCACGCAGTGGCGGCCAGCGCAGCACCTCACACGCAACACCCGAGACCACACCATGAACACTTCCAAAGGCCCCATCGGCTTCATCGGCCTGGGCATGATGGGCCACGGCATGGCCAAGAACCTGCTGGCCAAGGGCCACGGCCTGCGCTTCACGGTGCACCGCGATCGCAGCCGGCTGGCCGACCTGCTGGCGGCAGGCGCCGTCGAAGTCGCCAGCCGCGCCGAGCTGGCACGCGGCGCCGCGGCGGTGATCCTGTGCGTCACCGGCACGCCCGAGGTCGAGCAGATCGTGTTCGGCGAAGACGGCCTGCTGGCCGCAGCCGAGCCGGGGTTGCTGGTGATCGACACCTCCACCGCCGAGCCGGCCTCGGCGGCGAAGGTGCGCGCGGCCTTCGCGGCACGCGGCGTCACCTACGTCGACGCGCCGCTGGCGCGCACCCCGCAGCATGCCGCCGCCGGCACCTTGAACACGATGGTCGGTGCATCGGCTGAAGACTTCGAGCGCGTGCGGCCGATCCTGGCCGCCTTCTGCGAGAACATCGTTCACGTCGGCCCGCCGGGCCATGGCCATGTGCTCAAGCTCATCAGCAACATGCTGGCCATGACCACCGCGGCGGCCATTGCCGAGGCCGTGGCCACGGCCGCCAAGGCCGGGCTGGCACTGCCCAAGATGCTGGAGGTGATCGGCGCGGGCGGCGTCAACTCCGGCATCTTCCAGCTGACCCTGGGCCGCATGCTGCAAGGCGACATGGCCGGGCTGCAGTTCACCATCGGCAACGCGCGCAAGGACTTGCGCTACTACACGCACTTCACCGAGATGCTGCCCACCAGCAGCTTCATCGCCGAGGCGGCCCACCAAAGCTTCGTGCAGGCCACCAACCTGGGCCTGGGCGAGCGCTACATCGCCTCGATGTTCGAGGCCCAGGAACAACTCAATCAAGTGCAGATCGTGCCGCGCTGAACCTGCGCCAACACGACCCCGGACGACTGCGGCAACGACCGCTTCCCACCCACCCTGGAGACAAGCCATGGACAGCAAAGACATCCCCCACAACGCCAAGCGGCGCAACTTCCTCGCCACCGGCGCCGCCGCCGCTGGCGCCGCCAGCTTCTTCGGCCCCTGGGCACACAACCGGGTCTGGGCGCAGAGCGCCAGCGCCAAACCCCTGGTCATCGGCCTGACGATGGACGCCTCGGGCCAGTACGCGGCCAGCGGCGGCGAAGAGCGCCTGGGCGCGATGATGGCGATCAAGGAATTCAACGACAAGGGCGGCGTGCTGGGGCGGCCGATCGAGGCCATCCACATGGACACCGAGACCACGCCGGCCACCGGCTCGCGCGTGGCCGAACGCATGATCAACCGCAACGACGCGGCCTTCCTGATCGGCGCCGTGCATTCGGGCGTGGCCAACGCGATCTCGCAGGTGGCGCAGAAGTACGGTTGCATCTTCCTCAACACCAATTCCAGTTCACCCACCGAGTCGGGCAAGGACTGCCACCGCGTCAAGTTCGTGTGGGACGGCAATGGCAACAACTTCGCCCAGGCCACGGTGCGCAACGCCATCAAGGCCAATGGCAAGGATTGGGTGCTGCTGACCAACGACTACGTCTGGGGCCACAGCACCAGCAAGGCCACGCGGGCCATCGTCGAAGCCAGCGGCGGGCGCGTCGTCGAAGAGCTGCTGGTACCGCAGAACACGCGCGACTTTTCGTCCTACCTGCTCAAGCTGCAGCAGCTCAAGCCGGCCGTGGTGGCCACTGCCATCGGCGGCGACGACATCAAGGCGCTGCGCCAGCAGGTGGTGCAGCTGGGACTGCAGAAGAAAATGGCCTGGGTCAACAACCAGCAGGACTGGCCCGATGTCTACGGCCT
>JANPMR010000392.1:0-1923 GCA_031427055.1 Rubrivivax sp. | reverse complement strand
TTGAAGATCAATTTTCTCAATTTGTCCTGGACGAAACCAGACGGCGCCGGCACTCGGCACCAGCCCTGCCGGGCCGCATGGCGATGAATGCGCCGTCCAACGCCGTGATGCTCACGCTGTCGATCGCCGCCGTGGAGCGCGACACCGGCCTGAGCAAGGACACCTTGCGCGTGTGGGAGCGCCGCTATGGCTTTCCGACCCCGGCGCGCGACGCACTGGGCGAGCGTGCCTACCCCTTCGATCAGGTCGAGAAGCTGCGTGTCGTCAAGCGCCTGCTCGACGCAGGCCACCGGCCGGGCCGCGTCGTGGCCTTGGCGATCGGCCAACTGCAGCAGCTTGCCGAGCAGACCCTGGACCCGCAGCCGCGCGGTGTCGAGTTGGCGCTGGGCGCTGCCGATGTGCACGCGCAACTGGATCTGATTCGTGGCCACGACGTGGCCGGGCTGCGTGCGGGCTTGACGCGGCTGCTGGCGCGCCTGGGCGTCGCGCGCTTCATTGGCGAAGTGGTGGCGCCGCTGAATACGGCCGTGGGCGATGCCTGGATGCGCGGCCAGATGGAGGTCTTCGAAGAGCATCTCTACACCGAGACGCTGCAGTCGGTGCTGCGCCAGGCGCTGGCCGGCATCCCCCCGGCGGCGGCGGCGGCGCCGCGCGTGTTGCTGACCACGTTTCCGGGCGAACCCCACGCGCTGGGCCTCTTGATGGGTGAGGCCGTGTTCTCGATGGAGGGCGCCGACTGCTTGTCGCTAGGCGCGCAGACGCCGCTGTGGGACATCGCGCGCGGCGCGGCCGCACTGCGCACCGACATCGTGGCGCTCAGCTTCACCGGCTGCATGGCTCCCAACGCGGTCTTCGACGGCCTGAGTGAACTGCGCGCCAAGTTGCTGCCTGCGGTGGCACTGTGGGCCGGGGGCAGTGCGCCAGTGCTGCACCGCCGGCGCATCGACGGCGTCGAAGCCTTCGCGTCGATCGATGAAGTGCCCGCCGCACTGCGCCGCTGGCGCTCGCAAGCATCGATGGCGTCCGCACGTCTCACTGCCTAGAATCGACACCATGGAGCCGACCCAGCCGATGCTGTACCCCGAGTTGTTCAAGCAACTTGAAGCCGTGCGCTGGAACATGGATCGCGACATCCCGTGGGATCGTTTCGACGCCACGCAGCTCAGCGAAGAGCAGGCGCAGACCGTCAAGATGAACGCCATCACCGAATGGGCGGCGCTGCCGGCCACCGAGATGTTCTTGCGCGACAACCGCGACGACAGCGACTTCAGCGCCTTCATGAGCGTCTGGTTCTTCGAAGAGCAGAAGCACAGCCTGGTGCTGATGGAGTACCTGCGCCGCTACCGCCCCGACCTGGTGCCCACCGAAGCCGAACTGCATGCCGTGCGTTTTGAGTTCGACCCCGCGCCCGCGCTCGAAACCCTGATGATGCATTTCTGCGGCGAAATCCGTCTCAACCACTGGTATCGCCGCGCGGCCGAGTGGCACACCGAGCCGGTCATCAAGGCCATCTACGAAACCCTGGCCCGCGACGAGGCCCGCCACGGCGGCGCCTACCTGCGCTACATGAAACGCGCCATGGTCAAGTTTGGCGACGAGGCGCGCGCCGCCTTTGCCAAGGTGGGCGTGCTGATGGCCAGCGCGCGGCGCACCGCGCAGGCCATGCACCCGACCAACCTGCACGTCAACGTCAAGCTCTTCCCGCGCGACACCATCCAGAGCCGCCTGCCCAACCCCGAGTGGCTCGAGCAGTGGCTGGACAAGCAGATCCAGTTCGACGCCGTGTGGGAGACCAAGGTGGTCGAGCGCATCCTGCATAACCTGAGCCTGCTGCTCGAACGCAGCTTTGCCAGCGTGCAAGAGCTCAACCGCTACCGCAAGGAAATGGCCGCCGCGATCGCGGCGCGGCCCGCGGGCTCAGCT
>JANPMR010000391.1:0-2526 GCA_031427055.1 Rubrivivax sp. | reverse complement strand
GGCCGCGTCGTCAAGACCAGCCACGGCCAGCGCACGCCGCCGGTCGCCGGCGCGCTGCTCATCGATGGCGCAGGTGCGTTTCTCATGCCCGGCATGATCGAGGCGCACACGCACTTTTCCTGGAACGACCAGCCCAGCCTGGACGCCATCCAGCGCATGCCGCCCGAGGAGCACATCCTGTGGTGCGCAGAGGTCGCCAAGAAGTACCTCGACATGGGCTGGACGAGTTGCGTGGGCGCGGCCGCGGCCAAGCCGCGCCTGGACGTGGTGATCCGCAATGCCATCAACGACGGCAGCATCCCGGGGCCGCGCTACCTGGCGGCCAGCCAGGAGATCACCGTGCCCGGCGGCCTGGGCGACACCACGGCGCCGCACCTGCCGCAGATCGAGTTTGCCTTTGGCGCCATCGTCAGCGGCGCCGAAGAAATGCGCCGTTGCGTGCGCATGTTTGCCAAGTACGGCGTGGACAGCATCAAGATCAATCTCTCGGGCGAGTCCATCACGGGCATGCCGTCCGAGATGAGCCAGTTCACCGAAGAAGAGATCACCGTCTGCGTGCAAGAAGCCAAGGCCTGGGGCAAGCGCGTGGCGGCGCACGCGCGCAGCACCTGGGCCATCAAGCAGTGCATCAAGCAAGGCATCGAAGTCATCTACCACGCCAGCTTCACCGACGAAGAGGCCCTGGACATGCTCGAGGCCAAGAAGCTCGAACACCACGTGGCGCCCGGCCTGGCCTGGTTGATCAACACATCGCACCACGCCTCGCAGTGGGGGCTGACGCCCGAGGTGACGAAGAAGATGGGCTACCACCGCGAGCTCGAGGCCGCCGTCGAGAGCATGAAGGCCATGCGCAAGCGCGGCATCCGCATCCTGCCCGGCGGCGACTACGGCTTTGCCTGGACGCCGCACGGCACCAATGCCAAGGACCTGGAGTACTTCGTCAAGGTCGTGGGCATGAGCACGATGGAAGCCCTGCTGTCGGCCACCGCCTGGGGCGGGCCGATGATGAAGATGGGCAAGAGCATCGGCTACATCCGCGAAGGCTGCCTGGCCGACCTGCTGCTGATCGACGGCGATCCGCTGGCCGACATCACCGTGCTGCAGGACAAGAGCCGCATCCTGTCGGTGATGAAGGACGGCGAGTTCCACCGTGCGCCGCCGGTGGGCAGCGCCCGCCCGGTGCGCGGTAGCGGACCGTCCACGGTCACGCGCTGGGCGGCTTGAGGAGCACACCATGAACCAGACGCTCTTCACCAATGTTCGAATCCTCGACGGCACGGGCACGCTGCCCTATGCCGGGAGTGTCTTGGTGGATGGCAATCGCATCCGCCAGGTCGGCCGCAGCACGGCGCCCATCACGCCAGGCAACGCCACCGTGATTGACGGCGCCGGCGCGACGCTGATGCCCGGCATGGTCGAGGCGCACACGCACTTCAGCTGGAACGATGCGGCCACCCTGGCTGGCATCCAGACCATGCCGCTGGAAGAGCACGTGCTGTGGTGCGCCAAGGTGGCCAAGCGCTACCTGGAAGCCGGCTTCACCAGCTGCCTGGGCGCGGCCTGCGCCAAGCCACGCCTGGACGTGGTCATCCGCAACGCCATCAACAGCGGCCAGATTCCCGGCCCGCGCTATCTGGCCGCCAGCCAGGAGATCACGGTGCCCGGCGGCTTGGGTGACGAGACCCTGCCGCACCTGCCGTTTCCCGAGTTCAGCTTTGGTGTCAACGTCAACGGTGCCGAAGACATGCGCCGAATCGTGCGCACCTTCCTGAAGTACGGCGTCGACAGCATCAAGCTGAACCTGTCGGGCGACAACTTCGTGCCCGGCGCCGATGCGCACACCACCTGGATGACCGACGCCGAGGTTGCAGCCGCGGCCGAAGAAGTGAAGATGCGCGGCAAACGCATCATCGTGCACGCGCGCTCCAAGGCCAGCGTGCAGCAGGCCTTGCGCCACGGCATCGAGCTCATCTACCACGCCAGTTTCACGGACACCGAAACGCTGGACCTGATGGAAGCGGCCAAAGACCGCATCTTCGTGGCACCCGGCATCGGCATCCTGCACGCACTGCTCAACGAGGCCGAGGCTTACGGCGTGACGCGCGAAATCGCCATCGGCTGGGGTTACCTGGAAGAGTGGGACGCGGCGCTGGAGTCGCTGAGCAAGATGCACAAGCGCGGCATCCGCGTGTTGCCTGGCGGCGACTACGGCTTTGCCTTCACGCCGCATTGCCAGAACGCGCGTGACCTGGAGTTCTTCGTCAAGTACCTGGGCTTCACGCCGATGGAGGCCATTCGCGCCACCACCGTCTACGGCGGGCAGATCATGCTGCGCGGCCACGAACTGGGTGCCGTGAAAGACGGCTACCTGGCCGACCTGCTGCTGGTCGACGGCGACCCCTTGGCCAACCTGAGCATCCTGCGCGATCCCAAACGCATCCTCGCGGTGATGAAAGACGGCGTGTTTGCCAAGTCACCGGCCATCGCGTCGCAACGCGCCTGGGGGCGTGCCGCGTGATGACGAGA